>JAGVTI010000167.1 GCA_019136935.1 Deltaproteobacteria bacterium | reverse complement strand
TTTCAACGCGGGGATCATGGTCTCTTTTCTGGTCTGCTTCCTGGCGTTATTCGTCAACGACCTGGGTTCCATCCAATCCATGAATGAAATGCTGAAACCGCCGAACACGGGCAGGCGGATCAACCGGGGAATCCTGATCACGGGCTTGTCCAATATCGTCTCCGGTCTTCTTGGCGTGATCGGACCGGTCAATTTTTCACTGAGTCCGGGGGTTATCGCGGCCAGCGGCTGTGCATCCCGGATAACGATGATCCCGACCGCCGTTCTGCTTCTCCTGCTGTCTTTCTCTCCGGTCGTGATCGGGCTTATCGCCAGCGTCCCTTCCGTTGTGATCGGCGCGACTCTGATCTATATTCTCTCGTCGCAAATAGCGGCCGGCTTGATGATGGCCTTCGAATCGATCGCGGAATTCCAGCTCAAAGACGGGCTTACCGTCGGGTTACCGCTCATGCTGGGCACGATCATCGCTTTCCTGCCCGCGGAGATCGTTCACAGTCTCCCGTCAGTCCTGCGGCCCGTTCTCGGAAATGGTTTTGTGGTCGGAATGACCACAGCCCTGCTCCTGGACCATTTAATATTCAAGGACTGAAATACCGGCCTGTTCAAACCGCCACGGAAAATTGACGAAACCGTCAAAAGCCCGTTTTGTCGGAAGAGCACGAGCTACGCAGAATCTCCATGATTACTCCGGCAAGCAAATATTCAAAACGTCATGCCGGACTTGGAAGGCGTGTCGCAATACCCGATTTACATTCGAAATCATTCTGAATCCTTTGCTTTGCTCCGGGATAAACTCCGCGAAGAATTGAATCATAACGGAAGGACGGAACTGGATCGATTCAATTGCCGGAGCGATCATTTAAGATCCTTCGCAGGGGGTTCTCCTCTTTCCGATTTTTACGACCTCGTAAAATTATGTTTTATTTCCTGTATTTATAAGCTTTACTATAATTATTAAGCTGGCAATAATATGCCATAATTCTTCCATTGATTTTCTCTTTCTTTCGTATAAAAGAAACCAGAACCAAAAGGAATTTCGGGTCTATGGAAGATACTTGAAGGAAAGTTCTTCTTTAGAGGGTTTGTGATGGTCGGGCCGCCATCTGGCAGAAATGCCAGGTGGCTTTTTTTATTTAAACCGGTCAAGAGGGCTTCGTGCAGATGAAATCGCCTGCCGATACGCCGACTGTGGCGATTCGAAATATGCGGACTGCATCTGTCAGCCGATACGAAGTCTTTCAAGGCAAAAATCAAGGAGTGGAGAAATGGAGTTTTTAGCAATCGCTGGATTGGTCATCTTTGCCGTCAGCATCCTTCTCGTCATCACGGGATGGATCGACAGTGTCCTGGCAGCGACGCCTTCAAGGCGGTGGACTGGAACGTCATCTTTATTCTTTTATCGATCTGGATCATTTCCGGATATTTCGGCCGCAGCGGCGTCCCGGACTACCTGGCGGCCCTGATGCTCAGGGCGTCCAAGGGCGACGTCGCCCTTTTCGTCATCCTGATCGGCGCCTTGGCCGGTATCGTCTCCATGGTCATCGACAACGTCGTCGTCGTGCTGATGTTCGCCCCCGTCGTCTTTCACGCCTGCCGTAAATTCAAGTTTCCCGCCTTCGCACCGGTTCTGTTCGTCGGCCTCTGTTCCAACTTCATGGGAACGGCCATGCTGCTGGGCGACCTGCCCCCCCAGATGCTCCACAGCGTCTCCAAGATCGAGTTCTGGGGTTTCATCTGGCATTCGGGAAGACCCTCGTCGTTCTTCGTGCTCATGCTGACTTATATCGTCACCTGCGGATTTTTCTACTGGTACTTCACCAGGAGCTACAAGGGATTGCACATGGACGTGTCCGTCCTGGAAGGAAATCCCCTGGATCACATCAAGGACAAGCCCTTCGCCATCATGACCGTGTCGGTTTTCATCGTGACGATTCTCTGCATGGCCTTCCGCCCCATCTTCGGTTATCACCTGGGTTTCATCGCCATGTGGGGCGCCATCGCCATCTACCTGATCTGCGAATTCTTCAAGGAGAAGTTCACCGTTGAACTGCCCGACCTGGAACAGATTCTGGGCGAACTCGACTGGCGGGCCATCGGCTTTTACGTATCGCTTTTCGCCCTGGTCGGCGGACTGGAGCACGCGGGCATCATCCAGATGGTCGCCGATTACATGACGCCCATGATCCAGCAGAGCCTCATTGTCGGCAGCACGGTCCTTTACTGGGTGACGGCGCCCATCGTCGGCGTCGTCGAGCACGACGCCTACATCCTGGCCCTGCTGTACGTCATCCGGGATCTCGGCAACGAGGGAATCAACCCCTGGCCCCTGTACTGGATGCTCCTGTGGGCGGGCACCCTGGGAAGCAACCTGACCATCGCCGGCGCCCCGGCGCTGTTCGTGGCGAAGAACCTGGGAGAAAAGGAAGACCAGCGGACCGTCGGTCTGGGAGAATTCCTCTCCCTTTCGGTGCCTTACGTTCTCGTTTCCCTGGT
>JAGVTI010000229.1 GCA_019136935.1 Deltaproteobacteria bacterium | reverse complement strand
AGGCCGACACGAAGACAACCACGGTAAATCGTGGTCTTCTCGTTTACAGGGACGCCTCGCATTCCTTGCCCGCCTATCTTTTGAAGAGACTGTCCGAGCGGGGGGTTGACTTAACCGAGGTGGTCCCGGATACCGGCATCCTGTCCGGAAAAAAGGAGGATGCTTCCCTTCAGGACGTGCCGGATATCTCCGGAACGTCCAAGGTCGACATGATTCATAACCTGCTCATTCTGCTCGGACAGGATGCGGACAAGGACGTTGAACTCAGCCTTTTCAATCAATCCAAGGGCGGCTTCAACCTGACCATGCGCGCGGACATCCTCCTGAAACGGGAGAATCGGCAGGCCCTTCTCTCCTTCGGGACGATTCCCCCGGAATTCGAGAAGATGCTCAAGCACGGCGGATACGAGATTTTACCCATGAGCGAATCGGATTCAAAAATCAAGCTGGTCACCAAAATTCTCGATTATTTGAATATTACCTGTTCTTTCAGCTATTTCCGCCTGACGGTCAATCACGCGGACGATCCGGATTCGCCTTTCATTTCAGCCGTCTTTCCCGCGTTACAGATCTACCGGCCGGACCGTTTTTTATACTATCTCGTCGATTTCCCGTTCGACCCGGCCTTCTATTCCTATTTCAAGCAACTGAAGGAGGTAAACATTATCCGGTATTGAAAGCCATCGCTCTTTTTTCCGGCGGACTCGACAGTATTCTCGCCGTCAAATTAATCCAGCTGCAGGACATCGACGTTCTGGGAGTGACTTTCGAAACTCCTTTTTTTAACGCCGGGAAAGCCCTCGCCGCCGCAGACAAAATCGGACTGAACCTTCGTGTCGTCGATATCACGGAAGATCACCTCGTCATGTTACGGGCCCCCAGATACGGCTACGGTAAGAACTTGAACCCCTGCATCGACTGCCACGCCATGATGCTCCGGAAAGCGGGGGAATTCATGGCTTCATGGAACGCCGATTTTCTCGTTACCGGTGAAGTGCTGGGTCAGCGGCCCATGTCGCAGACGAAGCAGTCCCTTCATGTGGTCGCCAAATATTCCGGATATCCGGATTTCATTTTAAGACCCCTGAGTGCGAAACTGCTGCCCGTCACCAAGCCCGAACGGGAGGGAATGGTCGACCGCAACCGGCTCTACGACATCCAGGGCAGAGGCCGTCACCGCCAGATGGAGGCGGCCCGCGAGTTCGGCATCGGCGATTATTCCCCCCCGGCCGGGGGTTGCCTCCTGACGGACCCCATGTTTGCAAAACGCCTGAAGGAATTGTTCTCCCACAACGATTTTTCAATCCCTTCGATTCATCTGCTGAAGGCGGGGCGGCATTTCAGAATAAACGACTGCACGAAGGTCATCGTGGGCAGAAACCAGGGCGATAACGGCCTGATCGAGCAGTATGCGCAGGATGCCGATTGCATCCTGCGTGCGGCCGATTACCCGGGACCGACAACGCTTCTGCCGGGCGGCGGCACCGAGGCGGAAAGGCATGTCGCCGCCTCCCTGTGCGTCCTTTACAGCGACGCCCCCAAGGGGGAAGCAGTCCGTCTGAACTGCCTCCGGCAAGGACAGACGGTCATGATCGAAGCCACCTCCGCAGACAAAACCCAGGCGGCTCAATGGATCATTTGAGACAAGGCCTCATGCCGGCAGATGCTCCTTTCGCAACAGGTCCTCGATCGTTTTCACGGGATTGAAGGTTTCGAGCGGGACCTCGATAAAGAGGGTGATCCAGCCGGCCATGGAGCCGTTCCACAAGCCGGGCAGCTCCAGCGCTTTCAGGGAACGGCCCTTCTCCGATTTCACCGAGATACAGACGGCCTTCTGATCCGCGTAGCGGGACAGGTCGAATTGGTTGCCCCGGTAGTCCTTTATCCCGCATACCAGATCGACGGGATTGAAATGAGTCGACGAAGACCAGATTTTCAGCTGTTCCGGGTCTCCGCCGTCGATCTGGAACTGCTCGATGATCTGCCGCGAAATCCCGCCGTTTTCATCCATGACCCAGAAAGGCCCCCCGCCGGGTTCTCCCGTATTTTTGACCATGCCGCAGATCCGGATGGGACGGTTCATGACATCGAAAAGGATTGCCCCTTTTTCCCGGTCTGAAAAAGAGGCGAAATCTTCCGGCAATTGAATCTGCAGGTCACGACGGCAATAGCCGCCTATTTCTTCCATCGTTTTCGATGAGGTTTTTTCTGCCGAAATCATCCTTAAATACGAGAAGATCCGTTCCTGTACCATCAGCAGCCGGCCCGCCAGAAGCTTCTTGAACGGGTTTGACCGATCCTGCAGGCGGTCATGGGACACGTTGTCGATATTCTTGACAAAAACGATGTCCGCCGCCAGGTCGTTCAAATTGAACAGGAGGGCCCCGTGCCCGGCAGGTCTGAAAACCAGCCTCCCCCGGTCGTCACGGAAAGGACGGTCGGCCGGGTCAACGGCGATCGTATTCGTCGAGCTCTTCTGAACGGAAAGATCGACCCGGTAATGCACGCCGTATTTCGCCTCGTACAGGGGAATCACCTGCCGGATCCGGTCCCGTACCCGTCCCAGATGCTCTTCGGAAACGGTGAAATGAAGACGGCAAAGATCGTTTGACGACCTGGCATAGCCCGCCGCCTCGACAAAATGCTCCTCCAGGGAAGTGCGACAGCCGTCCGGATAGCGGTGAAACTTGATCAGGGCCTTCGGCAGGTGACCGTAATTCAGTCCCGGATCGAGGAGCACCGCCGCCAGAATGTCCCCGATCCGCCCCTCCTTGAGACATTCGTCCAGGCTCGTGTCCCTTTTCCCCAGGACGTCCCGTAATTCCCCGATGAAAGGATAACGGAGAATGGTTTCGGCGAAATGTCCGGCGGCTTCCTCTTGGGCGGACGTCCCCTGTTCCAGAAGCCCGAACCAGTCCTTGAACATTCTCGTCGCCGCGCCGGACGCGGGTACGAACTTCACGATATCAAGAGCCCGTGAAGACGCCTCATACCGGTTGATGAGTTCGTTTTTTGCCCCTTCCGCCGGGCATTCGATGCCGTCCCCGGGTGTGCAGGGTTTCAGCAATTTGACCGGCGTGGTTCCCTGCCGGAATTTTTCCAGCTGCTTCCGTACCTGGGAGAGGGTCAATCCCTCCTGCTCGATCTGCCGCAGATCCGCCGGCGTCAGCTCCCTGTCATTCATCGCTGTCCTCCTTGCCTGATCGGCCTCATCTCCTTCTGATACCGGTCCTTATACGTTAAACCGGAAACTGATGATATCCCCGTCCTGGACGACATATTCCTTCCCCTCCAGGCGGATTTTTCCGGCGGCCTTGGCCTGCACCATGGACCCGCCGCAATTCATGAAATCCTCGTAACCGACAACCTCGGCCTTGATAAAGCCGCGCTCGAAATCCTTGTGAATGACGCCGGCCGCCTGTGGGGCCTTCACCCCCTCCGGAACGACCCAGGCCTTCACCTCGTCCTCCCCGACGGTGAAATAGGACATGCAACCGAGCAGGAGGAAAGACTGGCGGATGATTTTCTGGTAAGCCGGCTCGGCGATATCGAGGGATGAAAGAAATTCCCGCTGCTCCGCCTCTGACAGGCCCATGATTTCACTTTCGACCTGGCAGGAAATGACGACCACCGGAGACCCTGCCGGAATTTCTTCGCCGACGGCATCGAAATCACGGAGATGATCTTCTCCCACATTGACGACAATCAACTCGGGACGGATGGTCCAGAAAGAAAAGCTCCTCAGGGATTTCCATTCATCTTCGGTGAATTGCAGTTCCCGGATCACCCTCCCCTGCTCCAGATGACCGTGTATCTTCGGCATCAGTTCCAGTTGCAGGGTTTCGAGCGGTTTCATGGATTTCCTGGGGACTTTCCGAATCCGTTCCATCCGGTTTTCGACCATGATCAGGTCCGCCAGGATCAGGTCATCCGTCAGTTTCCGGTACTGTTCGGCGATTTCCCCGACATGACCGGTCGTAAAACCGTCGATGATGTGGATAAAACCATCGGCGCTGCCCATGTTCTGCCGAACGGCATTCCATGCCTTCTCCCCGGAGGCGTTTACATCGACGAAAGGCACCTTCGCCGGCGTGATCTTGGCCGGCTGATAGATTTCGACCAGCCTGTCAAACCGCCGATCCGGAACGGGTGCAATGCCGCGGACAAACTGCTCTCCGTGCATTTCCCTGCTCTTGATCCCCGTCATGATTTCAAACAACGTACTTTTCCCGCTCTGAGGTAAACCCAATATGCCGATTTCCAATTCTCAACTCCTTCTTTAGATACGGAACCTGTATACAAAACGGTTTTCGCCCCGGCCCCATAACACAAGCCTCGACCCGCGTAAACCTTTATTCTCCTTATACGGCACATGTTTCACCGCCGTCCATACAAATCGTTTATTTCATGACAAGCTTATGTTAAAAAGAAACCGAAACGGCAACCACCTCCTTCCGGAGTTCGATCATGCACGACGATGTATACAGGAAATTAGGAAAGCACCTGGCCGCCCTGGGGATGGGTTATCCGGACAAGGAAGAACTGATGGATATCCTTCAGGCCAACTTTTCACCCTTCGAAGCCGAAGTGGCCCTGGCCATCCCGACGGGGGTGATTCCCCTGGAACTTGCTCCCGTCGATCGCATCGCCGCCGCCATGGTCCGCCCTGTGGAGGAAATAGCCCCCGTCCTGGAGAACCTTGCCCACCGGGGGCTGCTTTTCTCCGGGAAACTCGACGACGGAACGCGCGGATATGCCCTCCACCAGTTCGGATACGGATTCCCGCAAACCTTCTTCTGGGGCGGAATTGATTCGCCGAACGCCAAAGCCATGGCGGAAATGATCGTTCGATACAGCAAGGTTCCCGACCTGGAGCGGGTCTACGGCAGCACGCCTTCGAAGGCCTACCGTTATCTCCCGGCCCAGGCCGCCGTTGATCCCGCCTCCCATGCCGTGTTCCCTTTCGAGATGATGGAGGAAGTCGTCAAAAAAGTGAGCCGGATCGCCCTTGTCCACTGCCCATGCCGCGCCACGATGGAGTTGCTGGGAAAGAGACCATGCCGTCACCCCCTGGAAAGCTGCATCAAGTACGATGACCTGGCCGATTACCTGCTCGATACAGGCATTGGAAGAGAAATCAGCAGGGATGAGGCCCTTCATGTGATCCGCATGTCGGAAGATGCGGGACTCGTTCATCTGGTCGACAATGCCCGGGAGGGAATCAAACACACCTGTAACTGCTGCGGTTGCTGCTGCTGGTCTGTCGGAACGATCCGGCGAAGGAAAATTCCCCGAGACGTCCTGATGGCCACTTATTTTCTCCGCGATACGGATCGTGAAGAATGCACCGGCTGCGGACAGTGCATCGAGATCTGTCCCGTGAAAGCCATCCGCATGGAAAACGATTTCCCGGTTATCGATCCGGACTGGTGCATCGGCTGCGGCGTCTGTGCGGTTCCCTGCCCGGCTTCCGCGGTGCGTCTGACCAGGAGAAGCGATGCCCTCCCCCCCAGGGATTTCCAAACACTCCATAACCGGATTCTGAAAGAAAGAAAAGGAAGCGGCTTATGAAAAAAGCGGGAGCCCTCCAGGCCGGTTTTCCTCGTAGCGTAAACTTGGAGAAGCATGATATCTCTTCCGGGAAGGAATTTCCGGGGTTCGCCCCGCCGGGCGGAACCAGCGCTCGAACACGGACGAAACGGGGGTTGTTTCCCGCATGAATTTGCCGTCAGCGGATCTTTTCCGTTTTTTAAACGAACCTTGAACATGCCTTGGCCTGGGCCGGATCTGAATCCCGACATTGAAACCACGAATCCAATACGCCATTTTAGCAACGCTTCTTGCCGCCAATCTTCTCAACTACATCGACAGGCAGATTCTCTACGCCGTCTTCCCCCTGATCAAGGCCGACTTCAATCTGTCCGATACGCAACTGGGATTGCTCGGTTCCGCTTTCATGCTTTCCTATATGATTTTCGCCCCCTTGCTCGGCTGGATCGGCGACCACACCCGTCCGTCACGGCTCGCATCCGGCGGTTTGGCCTTCTGGAGCCTGGCCACGGCAATGTCGGGAATCGCCGCCAACTACCTGACCCTTCTTTTTTCCCGCTCTCTCGTGGGCATCGGGGAAGCCAGTTTCGGCGTCGTCTCGCCGGGCATTTTATCGGACACCTTTGACAGGGAAGTCCGGGGACGCGTCCTGTCTTTCTTTTTTCTTGCCATCCCCGTCGGAAGCGCCATCGGTTATCTTCTGGGGGGGGTTCTGGGGTTCCACTTCGGATGGCAGAAGGCCTTCCTTCTGGTCGCCCTTCCCGGCCTGATTCTTTCCGTACCGCTCTGGCGTATCCCCTGTCCCGGCAATAAACCCGCGGAACACGCCGAAACGGGGAAAGGCCCTTTCTCCTTAAAACCCTATGCGGCGCTTCTACGCAACCGCTCGTATCTCTTCAACGCCCTTGCCATGGCGGCCATGACTTTCGCCCTGGGGGGGCTCGCCCAGTGGATTCCGACTTTCATCTACCGCTATCACAACATGAACGTCCTGGAGGCCAATACGGCCTTCGGCGCCATTACCGTTGTTTCCGGCATCGGCGGCACTCTTCTGGGAGGCTGGCTGGGGGACTTCCTTCAAAAACGGACGTCCAAGGGCTATTTCCTCGTGTCCGCGGCGGGTTTTTTCCTGAGCCTGCCGTGCTGCCTTCTTGCAATCCTGACGACCGATCTGTCGACCTGCATGATCGCCGTCTTTTTTGCCGAATGCCTGCTTTTCTTCAACACGGGACCCCTCAATACGATTATCGTCAACGTGTCGAATCCCCTTTACCGCGCCACGGCCTTCGCCCTTAACATCTTCATCATCCATGCCCTGGGCGATGCGGTTTCTCCTTCCGTGATCGGCTGGCTTTCCGACCTGATGAACCTCCGGGCGGCGCTTCTGATCGCCCCCCTGTTCATTCTGGTCGCCCTGATATTCTGCCTGTGCGGCTGCCGATTTATCGACGAGGATATGGCCGACGCGAATGTTGCACGGGAGTGACGCACCATGAATTCTGCAAAATCGACTTTGGAAAGAAAATCAAATGAAACGAACCCTTCTCCCCCTTTCACGTCCCCCCATTGAAGCAGTCGTCTTTGATTTCGACGGCACCCTGGCGGAACTCCATATCGATTTCGGCGAAATGAGATCCGCCGTCTGCCGGTTGATGGAACAATACGACGTCGTTCCCCGGATCTTCGACCACCTGTATATCCTGGAGATGATCGAAGCCGCCGGTGTACAGATCAAAGAACATTCCCCGGAAAAGGGGGCA
>JAGVTI010000228.1 GCA_019136935.1 Deltaproteobacteria bacterium | reverse complement strand
GGACGGCAGTCTCCTGCCGGAAGATGCGGTTGCCTATGCGGCGAAAATCCTCAAAGACCAGCTCGAAATATTCATCAACTTCGATGAAGTGGAAAGCGAAGAAGAGGAAGAAGAGGTTGAAGAGAAACAGGATCTGAACGAGTATCTCCTGAGGCCGTTCGATGATCTGGAGTTGTCCGTAAGGTCCGCGAATTGTCTGAAGAATGCAGGGATTCGGTTGATCGGGGAACTGGTTCAGAAGACCGAACCGGAGATGTTGAAAACGAAAAACTTCGGCAGGAAGTCCCTCAATGAAATTAAAGAGATTTTGGCGGAAATGGGACTGAGCTTTGGGATGAAACTTGACTTTCCCCCCTGGAATCAGCCGAAAAAAGAAGAAGTTGAATGAAATCGGGATCGGGGAATTTAATTCAGGAAATTTAAGAAAGGAACTTTTCCATGCGTCACGGATATCAGAACAAGAGATTGGGGCGGCCTACTGCACACCGGGAGGCCATGTTAAGAAATATGGTCACGTCCCTGCTGAAGCATGAAAAAATAAAGACGACGGATACTAAAGCGAAGGAATTGAGGAAGCTGGCTGAAAAGATGATCACCCTGGGCAAGAGGGGGGATCTTCATGCGAGACGTCAGGCTCTGGCGGTTATTCGCGAGCGGGATGTGGTTGAAAAGGTGTTTGGTGAGTTGTCCGAGCGTTACCGTGAGCGCAAGGGAGGGTACACCAGAATCATCAAGGCGGGGTTCCGGGTAGGAGACAACGCCCCTGAGTCGATCATCGAATTTGTCCGGGATCAGGAGGAAGTGAAGCCGAAGGCGAAAGCGGCCCAGGAAAAGGCCTGATCGCTGCGGGAACACGGCGGCGCACACCATTTGAATAAGCGGGAAGGGAAGGCAAGTAGTCATACTTGCCTTTTTTCTTGTCATTAAAGGAAAAATGGCTATACTGGACAACCGTGAATCGCATGATCGCTCCCCGCAATGAGGGAGCAGGATAAGAAAGGAGGCTTGTCATGGCAGAGGAAAAGATCGGGGAGGTCGTAAAATTTTTTTCCAAGCCGAGCGTTGCCGCAATCAAAATCACCGATGGCGAGTTGACTGTCGGAGAAACCGTTAAGTTCACCGGTCACACCACGGATTTCTCGGAAACCGTCGAATCCATGGAAGTGAACAACAAAAAAATAGAAAAGGCCGTCGCCGGGGATCTGATCGGTCTGAAAGTCAAGGATCGCGTCCGCGAAGGAGATGAAGTGTTCAAGGTGACCTGATCCCGCTTCATCAGTCACGTCCGTGATAAAAATAATGAAGCAGACCTAGTGGCGTACCGGATCAGCCGGGCGGTGGTGTACCCAACAGGGATACCGTCGCCAGGCTGCGACACCGGAAACGGAAAGATGGTATCCGTTATCGATCGCCTTGCCGGAGCGTAAGGCGAAGGGGTGGTTTTCTGCATGTAGCGACAGGGCTATGTCGATTCAGGGGGACGGGAATGGACATCAGAGTTTTGGGCTGTTACGGTTCACATCTGCCGGGTTGCGGCACGACGAGTTTCCTGCTGGGCGAAACAATCCTGATTGACGGCGGTACGGTCACGTCCGTTTTGACCGTCGAAGAACAGTTGAAAATCGAATATGTCCTGATTACCCACGCCCACCTCGACCATATCCGGGATATCATGTTCCTGGTCGATAATATTTTTTATCTGAAAAGGCCGGATCCCCTTGTCCTGATCAGTTCTCCCGGCATTCTGCAAGCGGTCCGCGCGCACCTCTTCAACGGCCGGATCTGGCCGGACTTTTTTTCCATTCCGTCGGTGTCCGGTCCCGTCTTGAAAATGCTGCCCGTCGATGCCGGAGATGTTCTGAATATCGGTTCCTGGCGGGTGACGGCGACGCCGGTCAACCATACCGTGGAGACGGTTGCCTTTGCGCTGGAATCGGATACGGAGTCGGTTGTTTTCATCGGCGACACCGGGCCGACGGAGGCAATCTGGGCTCATGCCAACGAAAAAAAGCATCTCAAATCCATCTTTGTCGAGACTTCCCTTCCCAACCGGCTGGAGGAATTGGCCCGCGTGACCTGCCATTTGACGCCCCGGGGGCTGGCGGGAGAGCTGGCGAAGCTGAATCGCAAGGATATCCCGATCCACGTTTTTCACGTCAAGCTCCATCATGGCGAGGAGATCGCCCGCGAGCTCCAAGACCTTCCCGGTCACAACCGGATTTCGGTTCTCCGCGACGGACAGAGAATCCGCCTGTAAACCGGCCTGATGATTTTCATGGAAAGAATGCAGAGCGATGTCGTCATGATTGAAGAACCCTTCCCCTCTTATCTGGACGCCCTCATGAAAAACGGAATCCGTCTGGATCTAAAGCCTTTCGAAGTCCTCCTTTCTAAGCTGCAGCAGCCGCAACGGGCTTATCCGTCCATCCTCGTGGGGGGGACCAACGGCAAGGGATCCATTGCCGCCATGATCACGGCCATCCTGATGAAGGCCGGATGCCGTGTCGGCCTTTACACCTCGCCCCATCTGGTCGACGTCCGGGAAAGGATCCGTGTGAACGGACAGATGATCGGCCTGGAAGAGATCGGCGCCTGTATTGCGGAAATCCGGGCGGCGGATGACCCCGGATTGACTTATTTTGAATGCCTGACCGCTGCGGCTTTTCTGCATTTCCGCGTGCAGCATGTCGATCTCGCCGTCCTGGAGGTCGGGATGGGAGGCCGCCTCGATGCGACCAACGTCGTTACCCCGATTTTATCCGTCATTTCCAACGTTACCCTGGAACACACGAATTTCCTGGGGAAGCGTTTACGGGACATCGCTGTGGAGAAGGCGGGCATCATCCGGAAGGGGGGGGTATGCTTGACGGCGGCAACCCAGAAAACCGTCCTGCAAACGCTCCGGGACCGGTGCCGGGAATGCGGCGCCGAACTGCTTGAACTGGGGAGAGACTTCCGTATCCGCGAACGGAGGGACGGATCCTTTTCATACCGTGGGAAAAGCCTGCAGTTGCGGGATGTAAAAACGGCTCTGCGGGGACTTCATCAGGCGAAAAACGCCGCCCTGGCCGTCGCCGCCATCGAAGAATTGACGGGTTGCGGTTATCCCGCAACGGAAAAGAACATCATCGACGGCCTCTCCTCCGTAAGGTGGCCCGGGCGCCTGGAAACGGTCCGGACCAGGCCGGCAGTGATCCTGGACGGGGCGCATAACCCGGCGGCGACCGCCGTCCTTTGCCGCTCCCTGAAACGTTTTTATTCCTGGCGGCGTTTGATCGTCGTTTTCGGTGTTCTCGGGGATAAAAAATACGGGGCTATGGTAAAAATGTTGTGCTCCCTGGCGGATGAGCTGATCATTACCACTCCGAAAACGGAACGGTCCGTCTCTCCGGCTGTTCTTCTGGCCGTGGCGAGGGACTATGGCGTCAAAACCGATGTGGTCGAAAACCCCTCGGACGCCCTGAAAGAAGCGATGGCCGCAGCCGATGCCGACGATCTGATCTGCGTTACCGGTTCCCTCTACCTGGTCGGGGAAATCAGGGGCCTTCTTTCCGGTGACAGGGTGGATTAATCAGCGAAAAAGATCAAAATTCATGCGAGATCATTTTGACTTAATGGTTCAAATGAACTAGGATGCGAAAACCCGAAAATACAGGGAGACAAAAGACGGCGAGTACCGTGGTAAGGAGCGGAAGCGAGGGAGAATGGGGCTGATCCGGAGAAGATTTTGGGTGTGGCTGTGTGCACTGGCCTGGGTGCTGTTTGGGGCGTCGCCCTCTGCTTATTGCGCTTTCGATGACGGGTTGAAGGACCGGGAAGGTCCCGTCAATATCCAGGCCGACCGTCTGACGTATGAAGAAGACGATGAAGCGTATCATGCCGATGGCGATGTTCTGATCACCTATTCGGGAGGTTCCCTGAAAGCGGACTCGGTCATTCTGAGAAAGGCGGTCAATACGGCCTACGCGAAGGGCAATGTGGTGCTCAAGAGCGATCAGGATGTCCTCGAGGGGGACAGTGTCGTTTTTAACCTCGACACGAAGACGGGCACCGTCGACGGCGGGAAAATGTTTGTCGCCCGAAATCATGTCTTCGTCAGGGGAAGCCGGTTCGAAAAGACCGGGGAAGCCACCTACCACGTGCAGGATGCTGTCGCCACCACCTGTGACGGACCGGATCCTGCCTGGTCCCTCAAGGGCAAGGAATTGGACGTAACGATCGACGGCTACGGCACGCTGAAGCACGGCGCCTTCTACGCGGGCAAGCTGCCGGTCCTCTATCTGCCCTACATGTTGTTTCCCGTGAAGACCACGCGGCAGACGGGACTGCTTCTGCCCTACGTTTCCTATTCGAAGAGTAAAAACGGCGTCGATGTCGAACTGCCCTTTTACTGGGCCATATCCGAGGATATGGATGCAACCTTCTATCAGCGTTTCATGAGTAAAAGGGGATTTAAGGAAGGCGTTGAGTTCCGGTATTTCCTCACTCCTGAATCATCCGGCGTGTTTTATGGCGATTACCTCTACCAGGACCGCCTGCGGATCGATGAATCGAACGGCGCCCTCTCCCGGGACTGGGACGAGGATCATGACCGGTGGTCCTTTTTCCTGCAGCACGAATCGTCCTTCGACAATGGATACTATCTGAGGGCTGATATCGCCCGGGTTTCGGATCGCTGGTATTTCAAGGATTTTTCTTCCCGGAACTATTACCGTCAGCATTATGCCAAAAATCCGGAGGAGCGTTTCAAACGGGTCACCTTCGATGCCGATAAATCGCTTCGCTCCCTGGATTCCAAGATCCGCTTCGTCAAGGATTGGTCTCTCTATAACCTGACGGCCCTGGCACGGTATACGGACGATTTTACCAGCCCCTCGAATGCCGCAACGCTTCAGCAGTATCCCGAAATAACGCTGACGGCGGTGAATCAGCCCCTTCCGCATACACCGCTGCGGTTTGAGCTGACAACCTCCTACAATCACTATTACCGTGACGAGGGACAGAAGGGCTCTCTCTTTGATTTTTACCCCGTTTTTTCGCTACCCGTCAGTCTGGGGCGGTATGCCCAGTTTACGCCGAAGGCCGAATGGCGTGGGAGCCTCTGGTCGGCAGGGGGGGATGATCTGACCGGAGTCGACAAAAACGGCAATCGGAGTATTTATGTGGTGGGCGGCATGTTTACATCCGATGTTGAGCGCGTTTACCAAATCAATGGAAAACATGTCGAAAAACTCCGCCACGGTATCCGGGCGGAACTCGGTTACGCCTACAGCCCGGATGTGGATCAGAAAGACATCCCCGATTATATGGACATGATCGACGAGCAGAACGGACTGACCTACGCCCTGACCAACACCCTCATGGTGAAGATGAACGAAGGGGCGAATGGACCGCGTTATCGTGAGATCATGCGGTTGAAACTGTCGCAGACCTATGATTTTAACGGGATCAGGCCGGATGTGTCGGAAGAGAGGGATCACGACCGGCACTTCGGAAACGTGGATGTTGCCCTCGATTTCAAACCCCTGCCCTATTTTTCCGTGAGAAGCCGGAGCCGCTACGATGTTCACGACGGATCCTGGTTGAGGACGAACAATGATATGACCGTGACGACGCCCCGGGGAGACCGGGTGTCTCTCGGCTATCATTACACCCGCAGCCTGATCGAAGAGATCAACGTCACCGCTATGGCAAGGATCAACAGGAACATCGATCTGGAAATGATCCTCAAACAGAACGAACTGGCGGGGCGGACCGTCGAACAGACCTACATCGTAAACTATCACCGGCAATGCTGGGGTGTGAGATTCGGCTGGTCGGAAAGTGCCGACGATCGGGAGATCTTTGCCACCCTGGATTTGTTCGGCCTTGGTTTATGATGAAAAAGTCGGAACAGGACCTGATTGCAGCTCCAATCGAACGAAACACAAACACCGCGATTAATCCAGGCGGACCGCGAACACGGTTCGTCCCTTTCGTCTTGCATGGATACGACACCGAAGGGAAATAGGCTCCACATTGCGATCTTCGGCCGGACCAATGTTGGGAAATCCAGCCTGCTGAACTACATCCTGGGCCAGGACCTGGCGATTACATCCCCCGTCGCGGGAACGACGACGGATGTTGTCGAAAAGGCGGCGGAACTGCTTCCGCTGGGGCCGGTCCTTTTCCTGGACACGGCGGGATTGGATGACCGATCCGCCCTGGCGGAACTGAGGATCCGGAAAACCGGGGGGGTGTTCAATCGCGCCGATGTGATTCTTCTGGTTACGGAGGCGGGGCGATGGTCGCGGTACGAGGAGGATGTGCTCGACGAGGCGGACAAAAAGAAGATCCCCTTGATTGCCGTCGTCAACAAGATCGATCTGGAGTCGCCGTCCGATGAGTTCATGGAGATGATAGCCGGAAAGGCGGGGCGCGTGGTTGCCTTGTCTGCCGCTCGTGCGGAAGGCAGGGAGGCCGCCCTCGGTCTCCTCAAGAGACACCTGATTGAAGCCGCCCCGGAGGATTTTATGGCCACACCGGCCCTCTTGGGAGATCTGCTGCCGCCGGGGGGCCTTGCCCTCTTGGTGGTCCCGATCGATATGCAGGCCCCGAAGGGGCGCCTGATCCTGCCCCAGGTGCAGGCGATCCGGGATGCCCTGGACAATAACGCCGCCGGCCTGGTCGTCAAGGAGCACGGCGTTACGGCCATGCTGGCCAACTTGAAGCGCCTCCCCGACCTGGCCGTCTGCGATTCACAGGCTGTCTTGCAGGTTTCGGCGGATGTGCCGGAAGAAGTTTCCTGTACGACGTTTTCGATCCTCTTCGCCCGGCAGAAGGGCAATCTCGCCGCCGCCGCCGAAGGTGCCGCGGTGATTGAAACTCTCCGCCCCGGTGACCGGCTCCTGATCGCCGAAGCCTGTTCGCACCACCCCCTGCAGGATGATATCGGCCGGGTCAAGATTCCCCGGTGGCTCCGGCAGTATGTGGGAGGGGATCTCGATATCGACGTTTCCGCCGGGAGGGATTACCCGGAGAAACTGGAGCGTTACCGCCTGATCATCCACTGCGGGGGATGCATGTTGAACCGCCGCGAGATGCTGAACCGTATCCAAACGGCCCGGGAAGCCGGGGTTCCCGTTACCAACTATGGTCTGGCCATTTCCTTCACCCAGGGAGTGATCCGCCGGGTTCTCAGTCCTTTCCCGTCGGCGCTTGCCGCCTACGAGAGAAAGCGGGAGGACCTTGCTGCGGGAAAAGGCCGGACGGATTGAGAGCGCCGTAACCGGCTGCTGAAACCCGGCGGCTTACAGCCGATGGCCGTCAAGCTTGGAGTAAAAAGGAAGGAAAGGAACCGTTTCTATGAAGATATTCGTCATCGTCGGAATGCCCGCCGCCGGAAAGAACCTCGCCCGGGATTATGCCACAGCCAGGGGAATCCCCTATTTCGCGACGGGAGACCTGGTCCGCGCCGAAGTGATTCTCCGCGGTATCGAGGCAACACCGGACAATATGGCCCAGGTTTCCACGGAGCTGCGGGGTGAGGACGGCATGGGGGTGACCCGCCTGGCCCTGGAAACGGCGCTCAATGCCGGAGCGCCTCTGGTCATGCTGGAGGGGATGCGTTCCTGGCCGGAGATCGAACTGGTCCGCCGGCAGGCCACGGCCGTGGTCATCGCCTTTCTGGCCCCCCGTGCAATCCGGAGGGAGCGCATCATTTCACGCGGCCGAAGCGACGACTCCGCGGAGGCCTTCAACGAGCGGGATCAGCGGGAGATCGCCTACGGTACGGCGGTTCCCATTGCCCTGGCGGATGAATACATTCTCAACACGGGCACCATGGAAGACGCCCTGCAGAAGTTCAATGACCTGCTGGATCGGTACCGTTAGCTCACTGTTCAGGAAATTTCCGGTCTTGACGGCTCCATGTGTCCGCGGGGATGAGCGACGGTCCCGAAAACAGTCCTGCCCCTCCGGAGGGGCATCGCTCCGGACAGGGCGAAATGAAAACGGCGCCGCCCGATTCGGCACCCTGGTTTTCCTCCTGATCCTCTTGGCCCTGCTATTTCTTCTTTTCCGGCCGTTCAGCCCCTGTAGAGAGGTCCTGACGTACCGTATCGGAACGGTTGACGATCGTTTCGGTCTCAGCCGGGAAGAATTTTCCGTTCTCGTCCGGCAGGCTGCGGCGGTCTGGGCCGTTCCTTTTTCCCGCGAACTCTTCCGGGAAAAACAGGACGGGAAAATCGTCATCGATCTGGTGTACGATTACCGGCAGGAAGCCACCGACAGGCTGAAAAAACTGAATTATGCCATCAACCACACGCGGGATTCCTACGACCAGCTGAAAGACCGGTATGAAACCCTGAAATTTGAAATTGAACGGAAAAAGGCGGACCTGGAAAGGGAATCGGCCGATTACAATCGGCGTGTTGACGCATTCAATGCCGAAAACGATGCGGGGCTGCGTCACGGGGGCTTGTCCGAAGACGCCTATTCCCGTCTGCAGGGGGAAAGGGAAGAGCTGAGGATGCAGCATGCCGATCTGCAGAGGCGTCGGGAAGAATTAAACCGGCTTGTGGAGACGATGAACAGCCTGATTGTCGTGATCAACGAGATCGCGTCGGAATTCGGTCATGCCCTGGGGCTTGTCCACAGTGACGATCCAAAGGCGGTCATGTACCGCCTGGTTCGGGATGACGATTCCATCGACCTGAGTCCTGACGATGTCGCCGCCCTAAAAGCCCGATGCGGAGGCGGTTGACCGGACGGCCGGGAACACACCCTCATTCTCCCCGGCCTGAAAGAAACCAGGCACGACAGAGTTCTTCGAATCTCCGGACAGGGTCGATAAAAGCATATCATGACATCGGCGGCGTTTTTTGGGCTTGGCCGGATTGTCAAGCCTGCTGGAAAGATATTTTCTTCTGAACCATTCCTTGAATCATCCCTGAGAAGGTTTTCACGCCGGGAAAAAGTTAAAGA
>JAGVTI010000179.1:1598-2486 GCA_019136935.1 Deltaproteobacteria bacterium | reverse complement strand
CTTGTTGGTCGCAACAATCACCCTCATATCCGTCGTTTCCGAACGGGTTGCGCCAAGGGGCTCGAAGGTTCGTTCCTGGAGCACCCGAAGCAGCCTTATCTGAATGGCGGAACTGACTTCTCCGATCTCGTCCAGGAAAAGGGTTCCCCGCCGAGCCAAGGCAAATCGTCCCGGTTTGTCTTTGGAAGCACCGGTGAACGCCCCGGCCTTGTACCCGAAAAGTTCCGATTCCAGAAGTGTATCCGGCAGGGCCCCGCAGTTGACGGCAATAAAAGGACCATTTTTGCGGGGGCTCAATAGATGGATCGTACGGGCGATCAGTTCCTTTCCTGTTCCGGTTTCACCCAGGATAAGAACGGTGCTGGTACTGGCGGCAACGGCGGGTAAGACTTCAAACACCCGTTGCATCAGTGGACTGCGACTGACCAGGTCCCCCAATCGAAAACGGCCCTCCAGTTCACTACGCAGCGTTTCCAGTTCACTCATATCACGAAAAGTTTCTGCACCACCGATCACCTGACCGGCTTGGTTTTTAAGAACCGCAGTGGAAACACTGACGGGAATCCGATTTCCTTCGGCATTGATGATGTACCCGGCTTTCCCGATAATGGGTTTGCCGGTCTTCAACGTCTTCTGCAACGCACAATCCGCCCCGCACATGCTGGAACGGAATACATCGGAACATCTTCGGCCCATCGCCTCAACACGCGATACACCCGTAATTTCTTCGGCCGCCCGGTTGAATGAGGTGATGCACCAATCGGCATTTACGGTAAAAACGCCATCTGAAATACTTTCCAGAATCACATCCGTCGAGGTGGCTAAAACATCCTTGTCAAGCTTCTTGCAATTCTTCATTTAGGCGACTTTCCAAATACTTTTATCCGG
>JAGVTI010000179.1:0-1593 GCA_019136935.1 Deltaproteobacteria bacterium | reverse complement strand
TTTAACGCCGTGGACCACACTGTATCAGACATCGTTTCCTGTGAAAACCAGATTCATCCGTTCGTTCATCATCAGAAAATCGGGCACCTGCAGGACCACCAGTTTACTGGTGGTCTTCATCTACTAAGATCTTCAGCATACCTTGGTGAATGTTTTTGACGAAGAAAATAAATAAGCGGGACCGCAGCGGGACAAGATAACCATTTGTCAGAAAACAAAAAGGACTTACTCAGGTTCCTGATCTTGTAAGTCCTTGTTTTCTTTTGGTGCCGGAGGTGGGAATCGAACCCACACTTTCGCGAGGAAAGGGGGATTTTGAGTTCGTTTTCATAGGGTTTGATGAAGTTTGCCTTTGTCGTGTAAGCAATTATTTGCTTGACATTACAGTAATTTAAGCTTAGGTAAATCCTTACAGTGTTTGACGACGTTGGATTTAATCTGCTTACATTATGCTTACACGGTTTACAATCCCTACGAAAAGGAGGTACCATGAAACCCACCTCGAAACAGAAATTCACAAAAACATTCGTTGACAATTTGCCCTTCCCCGAAAGCGGCCAAAGGCTTGTTTGGGACCTGGAACTGACCGGCTTCGGTCTACGGGTCACTTCTAGCAAAAAAACGTATATCGCACAAGCAAGAATTGGAGGGGCAAGCGGATCAAGTCGGCGAATTTCGTTGGGCGAACATGGGACCGTTACCCTCCAGGAAGCGCGCAAAAGGGCCAGAGGCGAACTTTCCGCCATGCTTACGGGAGTTGACCCGGTCAAGGAGAAAAAGCGCGTAGAGGCGCAATCAAAAACTTTGCGCGACATAGTCTTAGCGTACCTGGAAGACCGGCGCGACCTGAAGTCATCAACACGGGGCGACATTAAGAAGCATCTCGAGAAATCTTTTTCTGATTGGGCGGATCGACCGGCGACCAGGATCACCCGTGATGACTGCGTCAAGCGCTTCCAGGCCCTTTCAGATCGAAGTCCGGCACAAGCGAACCAGGCTTTTCGGATTCTTCGGGCGCTCTTTAATTATGCTCGTGGAAAATATCAGCACGACGGTGAAACGGTCATTCAAGAGAACCCGGTGGGTGCGCTGTCCGACCTTAAAATATGGAACACTATTCAACCGCGAACCGGGCGCATCCCCGATGACAAGATCGGCCTTGCCTGGAATTACCTCCAGACGCTACGATCCGTACCTGACCGGACCGTTATATCGCGGACCCTGGCGGATGCCGTCTCTTTTCTGATGGCGACGGGTTGTCGATGGTCCGAAATGGCCGAATTGACCTGGGAGCAAGTTGACCTCGAGGATCGTTCTTGGCACCTGCCGGACCCGAAAAACCGAATCCCAATCACCTTCCCCCTATCCGATGTCGCCGTCGGGATACTCAAGGACCGTTGGCAAGAGACCGGCTTCGTGTTCCCTGCCCGATCCGGGAGCGGTCATGTCACGGCGGCGGGGGGGATCATGGGCGACATTTCATCGAAAATAAAAGTTAAAGTAACACCTCATGATTTACGCCGAACATTCCGATCTATCGCGGGAATTTGCAAGATTGAATTCTGGAAAACCAAGCTCTTGATGGGTCATAAA
>JAGVTI010000231.1 GCA_019136935.1 Deltaproteobacteria bacterium | reverse complement strand
AGTACAACGCCATGCGGGGCGACCAGGCCTATATCAACATCCTGGCCCAGAGCTGGCACCAGTCCTGACCGGAAGGCCGGTCTTTTCCCCTTCCGCCGGGAAAGGCGGAAGGGGAAAAACAAAGGCGAAATACCCTTCGGTCATTCGTCACCCACCGAAACCATTCTTGAATTGACTCACCGGGCGATTCTATCTATAATTTTTCATCTCTTAAAATTCGGAGGCCCCTTACCCATGAGCGAGAAAATCACACGTGAGGAAATGGCGGGACAAGGCCAAAACGATGTCGTGGCTTCCATCAGAATCCATCAGGACGCAACCATCCTGGATATCCGGGGCGACCTGGACGGCTCCTGCGAGGCTTCCCTGGCAGGGGCATTCGCAGAGGGAATGAAGGCATCCGGGCGTATCCTCTTGAATCTGTCCGGTCTCGGCCGCATGGACGTGGAAGGAGCCGGCCTGCTGCTCATCAATGCGTCACGGGCCTCCCGGAAAAACATCCGGGTTCTGGCATGCGGCCTCAGTGAGCCGTACCAGGACGTGTTTCACCTCACAGGCCTCGACGAGGCGATCGGGGTTTACGACAGGGAGACGGAAGCCCTGTGCTGCCGGCAACATCCGGGAGAAACCCGTCCCGAAGGCCTCCGCTCATATTCCGCCCCGTCCCGGCCCCCGGCCGGCTGGGCGCCTTTCGCAGAGTGCGTCTCGGTCAGGGACATGCCGCCTGAAGCCATGAACATCAACGTGAATGGAAGGCGGGTCTCCTTCCCGGCGACGGGCTTCGGACGTCTCGTGGACAAGCGGTACTTTCTGCGTGTGAACGATCCGGAGATCGATCCCCGGGACGTCGTAGCGGTCTGGCGATCGGAATTCCCCGATTTCTGGCCGAAAGGAAACCGCGTTTTCCCTTCCGCCGGCGCGCCGATCGCACCGGGAACGGCGGCGGTTCTCAATCTCGCCCTCCCCGGCGGACTGGCGCTGGCGACGGGCATCATGGTCATCCATGCCGACGAGAGATCCTTCAGCTTCAGTACGATCCAGGGACACATCCTGTCCGGGTGGATCACCTTCAGCAGCTTCCGCCGGGCAGGCGCCACCGTCATCCAGGTCCACCCCCTCTTCCGGACCGGCGATCCCATGATGGAGATTGGCTTTCGCCTGGGTGCGGCAAGGCAGGAAGACCGTTTCTGGCATGAAACTCTCGGAAACCTGGCCCGCCGTCTGGGAACCGACGGGAAAACCGAACAGACAGAGGAGTTGATCGATTCCCGGCTGCAGTGGAGGCATTGGAAAAATATCCGTTACAGCGCAGCGATTCGGTCATTCTTTTACCTGCCCCTGCACCTGTTAAAAAAGGGGCATGGCCGCCCAAAATAGATCGACGGGGTCTCGTCAGACGGATGGATCAAGGAAGAAACTACGATGCGGTGGTTATCGGAGCCGGGCCAAATGGTCTGGCCGCCGCCATCAACCTGAGCCGCCGCTTCGAATCGGTCCTGCTCGTGGAGGCGGGAAAAACCGTCGGCGGCGGTGTCCGCTCGACGGACCTGACGTTGCCGGGATTCACACACGACGTCTGCTCCACACTTCAGCCCCTGGCTTTGGCTTCCCCCTTTTTCCGTCAGTTGGAACTTTTCCGCCACGGATTGGAATGGATCCAGCCGGACATTCCACTGGCCCACCCTTTCGACGACGGATCGGCCCTGTTTCTGCACCGGGACCTGTCCGTAACCGCGAGCGCCCTGGGAACCGACGGCAAAGCTTACACCCGGCTGATGGCGCCCTTCGTTGAAAACCATGACCGGCTCCTGCCCGGGATTCTCAAACCGCTTCACTTGCCAAAGGACCCGCTCCTGATGGCCCGTTTCGGCTTCCATGGCCTGCGCTCCCTGAAAAGCCTCGCCGAGGAGCGTTTCCAAAATGACAAGACACGGGCGCTTCTCGCCGGACTGGCCGCCCACGCCATGATTCCCCTTGACAAGCCGGCGACGGCGGCGTTCGGCATGGTCCTGGCCATCCTGGCCCATTCCGTAGGCTGGCCGCTGGTCCGGGGCGGATCACAGAAACTGGCGGACGCCCTGGCGGATTGTTTCCGGGACCGAGGGGGAGAAATCATCACGGAAAAGCGGATCCGTTCGATGAACGATCTACCGCTGGCACGCTTTTACTTTTTCGACATCACTCCCCGCCAGCTGCTGGATATCGAAGGCCTGGACCTTTCGGCAAACTACCGGAAAAGGCTGGAGCGGTTCCGCTACGGACCGGGGGTCTGCAAGATGGATTGGGCCCTGAAAGAGCCCATTCCGTGGAAAGCCGCAGTATGCAGAAAGGCCGGTGCCGTCCACCTCGGAAATTCCCTGGTGGAGATCGAAGCCGCGATCCGGGATGTCAGCATGGGGGAAATGCCGTCCGCCCCCTACGTTGTCCTTGCCCAGCAGAGCCTTTTCGACTCGACGCGGGCACCGGAGGGCAGGCACACGGCATGGGCCTACTGCCATGTTCCCCATGGCTCCGACCAGGATGTTTCCGATCTCGTCGAAAGGCGGATCGAGCAGTTCGCTCCGGGTTTCCGGAACGTGATCATGGCAAGGAGTTGCCTGACGGCCGCGGCCATGGAACGGTACAACCCGAACTACGTCGGGGGGGACATCAACGGCGGCATCCAGGATCTCTTTCAGCTTTACACACGGCCGGTCGCCTCTTTTCACCCTTACCGGACATCACGGAAAAACATCTTTCTCTGCTCTTCATCGACGCCCCCGGGCGGAGGCGTTCACGGTCTTTGCGGCTATTATGCATCGATGACGCATATTGGGTCAAATCTTTAACCTTGACAATTGGGGCCAGGAGAGAGAATTCAGAAGACAGAAGCGGGGTAAATCTGCCGCCGTTTTTCAAGGGTATATTTCGATCGCACCATCTTTCACCGCGCCTTGCCGCTTTTTCAAGCAGCCGACGACATTGTAAAAAAAAGAGGCGCCTCCGCATCATTAAAATGATGGGATTTGCCTCCCTTTTTCCTTGTGATTCTAGATGACTATTCTAGATGACTTTTACATTTTCCGCAGCCGGGCCTTTCTTGCCCTGCACCACGTCGAAACTGACTCGCTGCCCCTCAGCCAACGTCTTGAAGCCGCCGGCCTGAATTGCACTGAAATGTACGAACAAATCTCCGCCGTTGTCCTTTTCAATGAAGCCGAAACCTTTCTGCTCATTGAACCACTTGACTTTTCCTTCTTCCATCTTGTCGCATCCTCCTTTCATAAATTTGTAAGCCGGATGCAGAAGATGAAATAAAAAAAGGTCTCCAAGACTCTCAAAAGCTTGGCGACCCGCCTTTGCACTTCAAAATGTCTATATCCAACTTGCTTCGCACCTCGCCCGTTCACAACCAAGCAGGTATAAAATATAGCTGCTATTTACATGCTGCTGTTTACAAAGTCAAGTATTATCATTACAATATTCTGCAATATGAATTTTTCGTCGCAACAGAAGATCGATTTCGATTTCAAGGAAAAGACGATGGAAGCGGTGAACCATACGGAAGAGATTCTGGGCAACCTGGTTCGGGAACTGGCGGATGAACTTCATCCAGGCCGGCCGGAACGCATTCCCGTGAACCCGGATAGTTCGCTGAGCGATGACATCGGGCTGGACAGCCTGTCCCGGGTCGAGCTGCTCTCCCGGGTGGAAAAAAGCTTCGGCGTCAACATACCGGAGCGTACCTTCGCCGAGATCGAAACCTTGCGGGACCTGCTGCAGGCGGTCCTCGCCGCCGGGCGTTCAAGAGCCGCCCCGCCGCCCCCGGCCGTCGAGCCCGTATCTCCGGGTGAAGCCCGGCAGGCGCCCCGCGATTCCCAGACCTTAATTGACGTCCTTAACTGGCACGTTCAGACGCATCCGGAAAGGGCTCATATCCTTTTTTACAGCGACGGGGGAGGGGGAGAAACCCTGACCTACCGGCAACTCCGGGAAGGGGCGGAGACCGTTGCCTCCAATCTGCGGCATAAAGGCCTTTCCCAGGGAGAACCAGTCGCCATGATGCTCCCCACGGAGCGGCAATTCTTCTTTGCATTTTTCGGGATCATCCTGGCGGGAGGCGTTCCGGTACCGCTGTATCCGCCGGCAAGGCGCAGCCAGATGGAAGATCATCTGCGCCGGCAAAGCGCCATCTTAAAAAACTGCGGAGCATCCATGATGATCATCATGCCCGAAGCCAGGCGCTTTGGACAGGTTCTGAAATTACAGGTCGAAACCCTGCGTGATCTGATGACCATGGGGGAATTGACCTCCGGCGGCGGGATCTTTCATGAAACCAGGCCGAAAAGCGATGATACGGCCTTCCTGCAGTACACCTCCGGCAGCACCGGCAATCCCAAAGGGGTGATCATCAGCCACGCAAACCTCCTGGAAAACATCCGGGCCATGGGAGAGGCGGTCCGGGCAAGCCCGGACGACGTCATCGTCAGCTGGCTGCCCCTCTATCACGACATGGGTTTAATCGGAACCTGGATGAGCAGTCTCCATTTCGCCTGCCTGCTGGTCCTCATGTCCCCCTTCAGTTTCCTTTCCCGCCCGCAACGCTGGCTCTGGGCCGTTCATCACTACCGGGGGACGATCTCGGCGGCACCGAACTTTGCCTACGAACTCTGCCTGAAAAGAATAAAAGACGATGATTTGAAGGGCCTGGATCTGAGTTCATGGCGGATTGCCTGCAACGGCGCCGAACCGGTCAGCCCCAACACGGCGGAACGATTCTGCGAGCGATTTTCCCCCTACGGCTTTCGCCCGGAAACATTCATGCCCGTATACGGTCTGGCGGAATCCACCGTAGGACTGTGTTTTCCGCCTCTCGGCAGCGGTCCCGTCGTGGACAGGATAAGGCGTGACACCTTCATGCAAAGCGGCCAGGCCGTCCCTGTCGGCGAGGAGGATTTGAACGCCCTGAGATTTGTGGCCTGCGGGCGCCCCCTGCCTCGTCACGAAATCCGCATCGTCGATTCAGCCGGCAGGGAGCTTCCCGAACGATACGAGGGAACGCTTCAATTCCGCGGCCCGTCATCGACCCGTGGATATTTTCGCAACCCCGGGGAAACGAAAAAGCTTTTCCGGGGAGACTGGCTCGACTCCGGCGACTTCGCGTATCTTGCCGAAGGAAATGTCTACATAACCGGCCGCAAAAAAGACATCATCATCCGTGCCGGCCGGAATATCTACCCGCAGGAGCTGGAGGAAGCGGTCAGCGGTCTGCAGGGTATCCGCAAGGGCAACGTGGTCGTGTTCGGAACCACCGATCCGGAAACACAGACGGAACAGATGGTCGTCCTGGCGGAGACGCGGGAGGAAGACCCGGCGGCCATTGAAGCATTGAAAAATGAAATCAATGCGCTGGCGATCGATTTGACCGGAATGACGGCGGACAACATCGTCCTGGCCAAACCCGGAACGGTTCTCAAGACCTCAAGCGGAAAGATCCGGCGGGCCGCCAATCGCGATCTTTACGACAGCGGCCGGATCGGCGGGCGCCGCTTTCTATCCGGGTGGCCGGTGCTGCACATCATCCTTGGCGCCGTCTTCCCGGAATTGCGGCGCATGCGCCGGGCCGTCTCCGATTTCCTGTACGCAACCTACTGCCGCGGTCTTTACTGTCTGCTGGCGCCGTTCACATGGCTGGCCGTCGTCCTGCTGCCGAAATCCTCGTGGCGATGGCGGGTCATGAAATGTGCGGTCCGCCTTCTGGCTCGTGCCACATTCACGCAAATCCGGGTGCACGGAAGCGAAAACCTGCCGCCGGAACTCCCCTGTATCTATGTGGCCAATCATGCAAGCTACCTGGACAGCTATGTCATGGCGGCCGTCCTGCCGCCGGAATTCAGCTTTGTCGCCAAGGCGGAACTCGCGGATAGTTTTCTAAAGCGCCTGCCCTTGAATCGGATCGGGACGGAATACGTAAAAAGAGGCGGCAGGCATAAAAGCGTCGAAGACGCCCGGAACCTGTCCCTCGCCGCCCAAAAGGGACGCTCCCTGTTCTTCTTCGCGGAGGGAACCTTCACCGGCACTCCCGGCCTCCTTCCCTTTCACATGGGTGCCTTCCTGGCTGCCGCCGAATCCGACCTCCCCGTTGTTCCTGTGGCGATCCGCGGCACCCGTAACATCCTGCCCGGGAATACTTGTTTGCCCCGCCGCGGGGTAATCACGGTCCATATCGGCCAACCCATCAACCCCTCCCTCATCAATCAAGATCGGGCCCCTGACTTGTGGAGCAAAGCCCTGGTTCTTCGCGGCCTCGCCCGGGATCACATTCTACGCCACTGCGGGGAACCGGACCTGGCAGGGGAAAAGTCACCCATCTAAAGGCCATCGACGACATCTTACCGATGGTTTCAATCGCATCGCGTTCACGATGAAAAGCAGTTCAAGATCTATGCATGACGAAGCCGTAGAAAGTCCGCTTCCCCCTACCCTGGACGGTATCGCAATACACGTTTTTGTCATTCGGAACTTTCAGCGGATTTCGCCACCGTAGCCGTCAGAATTCTTTGAATTCATCCTCATCCAGCGGAATAATCTGATTGGGATTGATCCCTTTGCCGCGTCCGTCCTTAGCCGCCGCCAAAACGAGTTCTGTCCCTTTTCCGGCGGTTACCGAAGGAAGACGGTGCTTCATTCCCCCGATCACTTGCCCGCGCAGGCTGGGCGTCCCCTTTGGAGAAACCGCGTAAACCCGAGCCACTTCGTCCTGTTTGCTTCCGCCCACGACCCGCATCAGATCATCAACATAGGTTTTCATCTGCTTTGCCTGGGCGTTCAATTCCTCGGAAGCACTGGCGGATTCTTCGGCGTTCGCCGCCGTCTGCTGCGTCACTTTATCCATCTCGGAGACGGCGATATTGATCTGGGCGATGCCATGGGCCTGTTCATTCGATGCTGTGGCAATTTCATCAACCAATTGACCGATTTTCATGGCGATGACCCTGTTTTCCTCAAAGGCCTCCTTGGTTTTATGAGTCAATTCATTCCCGTTCTTGACCGCCTTAATTGTACCCTCGATGAGGTTATTCGTGTTTTTTGCCGCCTCTGCCGATCGCATTGCCAGATTCCTCACCTCATCGGCGACAACCGCAAAGCCGGCACCGGCTTCCCCCGCTCTTGCCGCTTCCACCGCTGCATTCAGGGCCAATAAATTGGTCTGGAAGGCAATTTCATCGATCGTCTTGAGGATTTTGCCTGTTTCATCACTGGATTTCTTAATCTCTTCCATGGCATCGATCATCTCCGTCATGTGTTGATCGACCTTCCCAACGATCTGCCCCGCCTGTTCCATCATGGCTTTTGCCTGGCCGGCATTATCGGCATTCTGCTTGGTCATGGACGATAGTTCCTCAATAGAAGAAGAGGTCTCTTCCAGAGAAGCCGCCTGCTCGGAGGTTCCTTCGGCCAGTTGCTGGCTGGACGATGACACCTGATTGGAGGCGGATGCAACCTGATCGGCCCCGTCGGAAAGCCCCTCGACGACGTGGTTGATGGG
>JAGVTI010000056.1 GCA_019136935.1 Deltaproteobacteria bacterium | reverse complement strand
CTGGATTATTCGTCAAAACCGATTCGGGATGCGCAGGGCCATGTCCTGATGGTCCTTGCCGAAGGCCGCGATATTACGGATCGCCATGAGATGGAAGAGATCGTCCGGGAATCCGAAAAGAATTATCGCACGATTTTCGATGCCGTAAACGACGGCATTTTTATTCATGATCTCAAAACGGGGGAGATTCTGGACGTCAATCTGAAGGCTCTCGAAATATTCGGATACCGATCCAAGGTAGAGGTCCAGGGGATGACCGTGGAAGCCTTCAGCACCAACGAACCACCCTATACCGCGGAAAATGCCCTTAACTTTATTCATAAAGCGGCGTCGGAGGGCCCCCAGCTCTTTTCCTGGCAGGTGAAAACGAGGAATGGTCAAACCGTTTGGGTAGAGGTCAGCCTGAAGAAGGCGTCCTTGAAAAAGCGGGACTGTATCCTAGCCGTTGTTCGGGATGTTACGAAACGGAAAAGAGGGGAAGAAGAGAAGCGAAGGCTGGAGACTCAGATCCAGCAGACCCTGAAGATGGAAGCCATCGGTACCCTGGCGGGGGGAATCGCCCATGACTTCAACAATCTCCTGATGGGGATCCAGGGGTATACCTCGCTGATGCTGATGAGTGCAGAGCCGGGACAATCCTGCTACGAGAGGCTCAAGTCCATTGAACAACAGGTCTTGACCGGTGCGGACCTGACCAAGCAATTACTGGGTTTTGCCAGAAGGGGGCGTTATGAAGTGAAGACAACCGATTTGAATGATCTGGTTCGCCGTACCGCCGAGATGTTCGGGCGGACGAAGAAAGATATCCACATCCAGGAGAAGTACGAGGAAATTCTCTGGCCGGTGGATGTGGACCCGGGGCAGATCGAACAGGCCCTGCTGAATCTTTTTGTCAATGCCTGGCAGGCCATGCCCGGCGGGGGAACTCTCTCCCTCGAAACCCAAAACGCGATCCTTGAGGAGGATTATGTCAAGCCTCATGAAATCCATGGCGGAGCCTATGTCAAGCTGTCCGTGACGGATACGGGCGTCGGTATGGATAAGCAGACCTGTCTGCGTATTTTCGAACCTTTTTTCACAACCAAGGAGATGAGCCGCGGTACCGGTCTGGGGCTGGCGTACACCTACGGGATCATCAGAGGTCACGGCGGCATGATCAATGTCTACAGCGAGCGCGGCCACGGTACGACGTTCAATATCTATCTTCCCGCCTCCGGCCCGGCTGTTTCGCCTGGTGTGAAACTCCGCGCGGAGTTGCGCGAGGGACAGGAAACAATCCTTCTCGTCGATGACGAAAATATCATTGTCGAGGTAACCCAGGAGATTCTCGAAGAGTTGGGATACCGGGTCCTGATCGCCCGCAACGGCGAGGAGGCCGTGGAGATTTACGGGCGGGACAAGGGAAAGATCGACCTGGTCATTCTGGATATGATCATGCCCGGCATCGGCGGCGGTGAGGTGTATGACCGTCTGAAAGAGATGAATCCCGGCGTGAAGGTGATTCTATCCAGCGGTTACAGCATCAACGGCGAGGCCATGGATATTCTCGACAGAGGAGTCCGCGTCTTCCTGCAGAAGCCTTGGCCGTATCCGTGAAGTTCTGGATGAGAAATGATCCGTTTGGGTGGAGAGGGGACCATGGGCGACGGGTTTCTCCGCCACCCATGGTTGAGGAGGGTAAGCTGGCCGACAGGAGCAGCACCGGGTGAAAGGAGGGTGATGCTGCTACGTTTTCTGCCGGATCAGCTTTTTCACCAGCCTGATACCCGCCGGTTCAGGAATGGATTCTTTTTCTCCGGCCTTTGCGGTATTGCGATAGCGGAGATACTTTCCAATCAATACAACCGCCAGCATACAGAAGCCTTCGATGGAGTAAATCAAGGCAGCTGATGGCTGCAGCCAGGAGGCTATTGCCGGGTCCGTCAAGACCATTTCTCCCGCAACCCTGCCCAGAATTGCCGCACCGAGCACGATGATGATCGGGTAGCGGTCCATGAGTATCGAAAGCAACTGTGCGGTAAAAATGACGATCGGGATACTCAGCACCAAGCCGAAGATCAGCAGAAGGAGGTGTTCGCCGGCGGCCCCGGCGATCGCCAGGACGTTGTCCAGGGACATGGTTAAATCGGCGATCAGAATGATTTGAATGGCTTGTCTCAAGGTCGTTGCCTGCTTGACATTCTCGCCTGAGTCAGCGTCGGTGAACAGTTTGAGTGCTATCCAGAAAATCAGGACCCCGCCGACCAGTTTCAGAAAACTGATTTTCAGCAGCAAAGCCACAAAAAATGTGAGGATGATCCTCAATACGACGGCAGCGCCGGTTCCGAAAATCATCCCCTTAACGCGATTGCTTTTTTCCAGATTTCTGACGGCCATGGCGATCAAAACAGCGTTATCACCCGACAAGATCAGGTTGATGAAGACGATGTTCAGCATCGCCATGAAAAAAGCAAAATTAA
>JAGVTI010000033.1 GCA_019136935.1 Deltaproteobacteria bacterium | reverse complement strand
ACAGCTTCCCCGCGTGATCCATAAAAATGGGGCGCCCCTCGTAAAATTCTTCGTCGAGATGGTCGTACACGTTTCTTCCGCTGTTCAGGGAAACCTCGCGTTCGGAAGACATGCCCCCCATGATGATGCCCACTTTTATTTTTTTCATGCGTTTATGCGCTCCGATATTGAAAACGGCTGTTTTACCGATTTATGCGGATATCCGCCGAAATCGGTACAGGGGTCTTAACCTTTTCAGGGTTTTTTTTCAAGATCCCAGATGAAGGTCACGCCGCTGTTCGGAAAAATCCATTCCTGATCGTTGACTTTCAGCTCGATGGATTTTCCCTTTTTCTTGACTACCTGGGGATAGGGATTCCTGCCGGCGAAAAAAGCCACTTCCCGGACGTTCCGTAACTTCGTTCCCGCGTAATCGAAAGAAATATCCAGTCCCCGGGTGGGATAAATCAGGTAGACGGAGAAGGTGTTGCTGTTTTTCGGTTTCTTCGTGACGATCTCGATCTCCAGTTTGACCGGCCTGTTGACCTTGTCTTTCAGGGCCTCGCCGCCGCACCAGAGCTCGTAGCCCCTTCCCGTATGAGAGGACCGGATCAGGGGGACGGTCTCTCCGTCAATGGCTACCCGGACAACATGGAAATCCCTTTCCATAACCTGGCCGTCGCCACGGCTTAAGAGCCAGCGGTATTCACACAGCGGATCCTGAAAGAGCGCGGCCAGTTGCTCGTTGTTCTGGGCACAGCCGATGAAAAAGATCTCGCTTCGGATGGATTTGCAGTATTCAATGCGGGTCGTCACCTTGAAAAAATCATCCGCCTGCGTAGCCGCCTGTTTGTCCTCCCCGGTAAATTCGGCAATTCTGATATTATAACGGAAATCCGTCCGTAATTCGAGTTGCCGGTCCCCTTTACCGAACAGGGTTTCGAACATTTCATAGTAGATCGCATCTCCCAGTTCTTCGTTCTTCGCCCGGGCCTGGAAACACTGACGAATGATGTTATCGATCCGGGAGAGGGATTTCTCTTCTTCCGGGATGTAGATCCGCCGTAACCGCGGTTCAACCGCCCCGGTCTTTCCCTTGTGGATAAAGACGCGGGGCGCCCTCTTGCCCAGCATGCATAGGATTTCATAGCTGATGGTGTTGACCCGGGCTGCGATGTCGTTGGCGGTGATCTCCTCGTTTCCGTCTTTCCCCATGAAGGTGACTTCGTCCCCGATTTCGCAATCGGGGATATGGGAAACATCGATGGTGCTCATATCCATGGAAATCCGGCCGATCACGGGTGCTCTTTTCCCGCGGATCAGGGCTTCGCCTTGGTTGGAAAGAATCACCCCGTAGCCGTCGCCGTAACCTACGGGCACGCTGGCAATCCGGGTCGGCCGGTCCGTGATGTAGGAGCGTCCATAGCCGATGCTGTACCCCTTCGGAAACCGCTTCACCAGAGCCACCCGGGATTTGAAGCTCATAACCGGCTCCAGGCGTGCCCGGCCGTGAGTCTCTTCCGAAGGATAGATACCGTAGGTCATCAAGCCCGGACGGACCAGGAAAGGTCAACCCTTTCCGCCGGAGTTCCTCCAGGAGATCCAGAAACAGCTTTCCCTGTTCCCGGCTGTAGTCATTGACGTGTTCCCCGGAAGACAAGTGGGTGAAAATTCCCTCCAGAACCAGGTTGTGACACCGGGAAATTTCACGAATCACCCGCAGCGCCTCTTTGTACATGGTGCCGCCGCGCCCCATCCCCGTATCCACCTCGATATGGATGGGACCGGAAATGCCTGACTCCTCGTATCGCCTCTGAAGAATTTTCGCAAAAAGGATGTCCGATACGGAAGGAATCAGGCGATACTTGATGATTTCCGGAATCTCCGATTCCATGGATGGACTGAGAATCAGAATGGGGGCCGTGATTCCGCTGACGCGCAACTGCACACCTTCGTCGGCGTTGGCCACTCCCAGCCAGGCGGCACCGTTTTTCAGGGCCATGTTGGAAATCTCGATGGCCCCATGGCCGTACGCATCGGCCTTGACGACTTGAAGAATTTTTACCGAAGCGCCGACCAGCCGCCGCAGTTCATCCCAGTTCTGGGTAAAGTGATCCAGGTTGACTTCAACCCAGCTTCTGTACTGTTCCTCTTTCACAGGAAAACCCGCTTCCCGGCGTCTCACCGCCTGCCTGCAGGGGAGGCGTCCGGACGGAGAATCCGGCGTTCGATGATTTCGGCCAACCCACCGACATCGTTGATGTCCACACAGGGAACGCCCAAATCGAAATGGCGGTCGCTGGCCAGGGCCAGCAAGTTGTCTTCAGGCGTACAGAGAAGCTCAT
>JAGVTI010000296.1 GCA_019136935.1 Deltaproteobacteria bacterium | reverse complement strand
GACGGGAACGATGTAGACGGGGTCCGGCAGGTGCCGCTGAAGATGGATCAAGCCGATGAGGGCTTCTTCCACGGCCGGGTCATGAACCAGCCCGGAGCTGCCGAGCTGGAGAACGGCGCTTTCCCGGCGCGCGAGGATCGAAGCGGCTTCCTCTCCGTTAGGCGGTTGGGTCCCGTTGACCGATGCCGGCAAATCCGCGAAAGAAGCGTCCTCCCCCATCGACCAGAAGGGGACGGGTATATTTCCGCGCCGGGCGGCCTCGCGTATCAAAAGACGGTTCAACCGGCTCTTGTTCTTCAGCGCGTAAATGACCGGCCCTTCCAGGGACAGCCGTTTTACCGCTTCGACATGCTCCTCGGCAAGCCTGACCCGGCTTGAGATTTTCCGGATGAATCCGTCGAAATACGGACTGACATTAAGCCTCAGCGCACTTTTCTGAAAAACCCGGTCATCGGAGCGGTGATGTGGGGATGGATCGCAAGGGGGTATCATCTCTCTTCAGCCGACCTCCGTGCGGTGCGAGGAACCGTTCGACGTTATAACCAACCCGAAAACGCACATCAGGAGGAAGTAAACTCTCCCGGGAATCGTTCTTTCATGGTTTTCTCCACAAACTCCCGGATCTCGACCGCGGAATTGAACTCCATGGCCCGTTTCAACAACGCCTTGGATTCCTCGATGGTGGTCTCGCGGATAATCCTCTTGACACGCGGGATCAGGACAGGATTCATGCTCAGTTCATCCAGTTCCATGCCCAGCAGGATCATGGTGTACATGGGTTCGCCGGCCATTTCACCGCACATGGCCACACGGATCCCCGCACGGTGCCCCGCCTCGACCGTTTGCCGGATCATCCGCAGGACCGCGGGATGGAGGGGTTCGTAAAGATAGGTCACCCGTTCGTTGATCCGGTCGATCGCCAGGACATACTGGATCAGGTCGTTCGTACCGATGCTGAAGAAATCGACTTCCCTTGCCAGGGCATCGGCGACCACGACGGCCGACGGGACCTCGATCATCACGCCGATTTCAATATCTTCCCCGGCGGAAATGCCCTGGGCCAGCAAATCGGCTTTCGCCTCACTGAAGATCCGCTTTGCCTGGTGGATTTCCTCGATACCGGAAATCATGGGAAACAGGATACGGACCTTGCCGTAAGCACTCGCCCGGATGATGGCGCGCAGCTGGGTTTTGAACATTTCGATTTCCTTGAGACAGAAACGGATGGCCCGCAGACCCATCTGGGGATTCATTTCCTTGGCCACCTTCGGCTTGGAAAAAAACTTGTCGCCCCCGAGGTCGAAGGTGCGGATGGTGGACCAGGCGATTCCCTGGGATTCCACGAGGTGACGGTATATCTGGAAGTGATCTTCCTCCGTGGGCAGCTGCTCCCGGTTGATGTAGATGAATTCGGTCCGGTAAAGGCCGATGCCTTCCGCCCCGTGAGAGACGGCCGACGGGATTTCCTCGACAAATTCGATATTGCCGCCGATCTCGACCTGCCGATGATCCCTGGTCGTCGCGGGCAAGATCGCGTCATGGAGGAATTCCTCGTGAAGCTCGAGAAAATGCCGCCGTTTTTCCACGTAGCGGTTCAGGATTTCAGGATCCGGGTGGACAATCACCAGCCCCGTGGCCCCGTCGATAATCACGTCGTCGTTGGTCCGGACCACCTTCGTGATGTATTCAAGCCCCACCACCGCCGGAATTTCAATGGACTGCGCGACGATCGCCGTATGGGACGTCCGCCCCCCCATATCGGTGGCGAAGCCCAGGACCTTGTGGATCATCATCTGGGCGGTATCCGCCGGTGACAGGTCCGTCGCGATGACGACGACCCCCTTGTTGATGTCGGCGATCACCTCGCGCTTTCCTCCCGAAAGATTCCGGATGACCAGTTGACCGACATACTGGATATCGCTGAATCTGCCCCGGAGATAATCATCTTCGACCTTGTCGAAAAGCTTCTTATACTTTTCGACGGTCATCCGCAGGGCCCATTCGGCATTGACCCGCATATCCCGGATATGATCGAGCGTATGGTTCAGAAACATCTTGTCCTTCAGGATCATGATGTGAACATCGATGATGTAGGAGGGCTCTTCCCCCCCCATATCCTGGAGCTTGTGCTTGATTTCCTGAAGCTGCTTTTCCGATTCCCGGAGGGCGTTTTCTAAACGGTCGATTTCCTTGGAAACAAGGGCATCATCCTGCAGCCTGTAGAACGTGATCTGGGGATCGAACTGATCGAAAATAAAGGCCTTCCCGATAACGATCCCGGGGGAAACGCCGATCCCCTTCAAAACGAGCGTTCGTTTGGTTTGATCCTCTTCGATCGCCATCACTCCTCTCCGAACTTCCCTTCAATGAGTTCCCGCAGCGCTTCCATGGCTGCATCCGCATCCGGCCCATCGGCCTTGACAAAAACGACGCTTCCTTTGGGACAGGCCAGGTTCAGGATGCCCAGGAGGCTTTTGCCGTTCACTTCCACACCCTCCCGTTCAAAATAGATGTCCGCCTGGTACACGCTTGACACGTTGACAATTTTCGCGGCCGCCCGGGCATGAAGACCGAGTTTATTCCTGATTTCAAAGCTTTCTATAATCAACATAGTATCCAGGAAACAAACAGGATGAGCCCAACGGAAGAATACAACAGGAATGTCTGGGAAATCCCGGCTTTTATCAATGCATGGCAGCCGAGAATAAAAAGAAGTCCCGCTGCGCTGAATACGATGTGATCGGAAGATTTCGCTTCCCATTCGTTCCCGTAAGAAAACAGGACGAAAGCAGCCAGAAATCCCGCCGCCACGAGACCGATCAGACGAACCATACCCGTTAACCGGGGCAGATTCAGTGCACTGATGTAGCTGAAAGCGGCATTTCCCTCCCGGTATCCCTTCAAAAAGCTTTTTATCCTGATCCACAGGTGAAGGGGGTTAAAAAGGAGCAGGAACACCAGGGGGGTGAACAGGAAGCCCATAAAGGCCAGCAAAACACTGACCGTCGAACAGAGGGGCTTCAGGGCGCCGCTGAACAGGGGATCCCCCAGGGCCGCATAAGGGGCCATGAAAGTGTTCTTCAGCCGGACGACCGGCTCCATTTCACCGCCCTCGCAGCGGAGTTCCTCCCGCACCACCGAGGCGATGATCGCTCCCGAAAGATAGGGGTGAGTGTTGAACAACTGGAGATGTCTTTTCAGAAATTCTGCTTTTTTTAACCGGGTTAACTTGAGATGCTTCAGAAGGGGAATAACGGCGTAACAGAAGCCCAGGTTCTGCATCCTCGGATAATTCAGAGAAGACTGAATAAAGAGGGATCTGAAGAATATGTTCATCAGCATATTTTGAATCATTTCCAGTTACCCCCCCCGCGCGTGTGACTAGCATGAATCCCCGGTGAAGTCAATTTATTCCCCTTCCGTAAAAACAGATTTTCCGCCTGGCGCATCAGAGGTGGAATTCGATGATCCGGTCTTCGGTGAAATCAATCAGTTTGAGATATTCGGGTGTTACACCGGACAGGGCATCGCGCGGCAGAAGGCCGATCAGTTCCGAATGCAGAACATCCACACCCCGGCTGCGGGCCATGGCATCGATAAAATCGAATACCGTCCTGATGGAAGTCTCCCGGAAATCGGTCAGGTTCATCGACACCTGCACGCAGTTTTTACTTTTCAGAAAAAGCCCGATCGCTTTTACCGCCGGGAAGCCGCCGTTCGATTCCCTGACGGAACAGGCGATCTCCCTGGCAAAAGCCGGGTCCGTGCTGTTCAGATTCACATTGAACGCAATCAGGGGAATTCTTGCGCCGACGGCGGTCGCCCCCCACCGGGCATGGAAAAACGGTTCCCCGGCATCGGGACGCCAGGCGGGGTTCTTGAACCTTTCCGCCAGGCCTTCATATCCTCCCCGCCTGACCGCAGGAAGCCGTTTCCGGTCGGCCTGAAGGGCCGCCTCGCCATAAAAGTAAACGGGAACCGCCGTTTTCGCCGCGAATCCCCGGCCGAAACGATGGGCAACGGCCACGGCATCGGACATCGACGCGTCACCCAGGGGGATGAAAGGAACGACATCGACCGCCCCGATCCGGGGATGGATCCCCTTGTGGAGGCGCATGTCGATCCGTGCCAAGGCCTCTTCGGAAACGGACATCGCCCCTTCGACGATCCGTTCCGGCGCACCGATGAAAGTCAGGACACAACGGTTATGATCCGCGTCGGCACTGACATCCAAAAGCTTGACACCGGAAGTCTTCCTCAAGGTCGCCGCCAGGGCTTCGACGGTCCCGAGATCTCTTCCCTCACTGAAATTGGGAACGCATTCGATGATCTTCATGATGGATTCAGGACACCTGGAAAAGCTTCATGTCAGGCAACTCCAGGCAGGTCAGCCTGCCGCCGTAAACGGCGCCCGTATCGATCCCGATTTTTTTCGCCGCCCGGAACGGTTCGGTTCTGGACAGGACCGTATGACCGAAAATAACCGTTTTGCCGAAATCGAAATCGCTCCGTATGAACTCGAACCGGATCCAGAGCAGATCGTCCGGATCCTGATTTGACAAGGGGATACCGGGGCGCAATCCGGCATGGACGAAAATGAAATCGTCCGTTTCATAATCATGCCGGAGACGACCGTAAAATTCTGCGTGGCCGGGTGGCAGGTCGGACAATTCCATTTTCCTCCGGCCGGTCATGCCATACGAAATAAGGGTCTCCACGCCGCCGTTGTAAAGAAACATCTCCCTCTTCCGGCCGGCCAGGTAATCGAGAAACATCTGTTCGTGATTCCCCATCAGGCACACCGTCGTGCAGCATTTTTTCTGCAGATCCAGGACATAATCGACGACGCCCTTCGAATCGGGACCCCGGTCGATATAATCGCCGATGAAAACAAGAACATCCTCCGGCCGGATCGGCAGCTTCCCGATCAGCCGTTCGAGATGCGAAAGACATCCATGAATGTCCCCGACGGCATATATCTTTCCCTGCGGCCGGTTTCCCATGAGTCGGACAATCCGTCATCCATTTTGTTCGAACAGGGCGTCGATAAACTCTTCGCTTTTGAAGCGCCTGAGATCCTCGATCCCCTCCCCGATCCCGATATAACGGATCGGAAGGTGGAGTTCGTGGGCGATGCGAATGATGACGCCTCCCTTGGACGTGCCGTCCAGTTTCGTTAAAACCAGGCCCGTCACGCCGATCTCTTCCGCGAACATTTTCGCCTGGGTCAGCGCGTTCTGTCCCGTCGTCGCATCCAGCACCAAAAGCACCTCGTGGGGCGCCCCCGGCAACTCCCGGGCCAGAATCCGCTTCATCTTCTTCAATTCCTCCATCAGGTTGACCTTGGTATGAAGCCGTCCCGCCGTATCGATGATCACCACATCGGCTTTCCCGGCCTGCGCGGCACGAACGGCATCGTAGACCACCGCCGACGGATCGGAATCCATTTTCTGCTTGATCAGGGGAACATTCGCCCGTTTGCTCCATATTTCCAACTGTTCGATCGCCGCTGCACGAAAGGTATCCGCCGCAGCCAGCATGACCGGCATCCCCTTGCCCTGAAAGCGCATGGCCAGTTTGCCGATCGTCGTGGTTTTGCCCGTCCCGTTGACACCGACCACCATGATGACGAAAAGTTCGTTCTTGGGAATCAAAAGAGGGGCTTCGCTGCGCTTGAGAATATCAGCCATCGTATCCCGCAGCACTTTCCGCAGCAGATCGGCCTTGTCGAGATCCTTCCGTTTTACTTCCTCCTTCATCCGTTCGATCAACTCATAGGTGAAAGACGGGCCGACATCCGCTGCGATCAGGACTTCCTCCAGTTCCTCGAAAAGCTCGGGGCTGATCTTTTTTTCTCCCAGAATGACTTCGTCCACATTCTGGAGCAGAAACTTTCTCGTCTTGGACAGACCGTCTTTCAAGCGATCAAAAAATCCTTTGTTATCATTTCCGAAAAAACCCATGTCGACTCCTTTTCATGATTTACCGGAGAATTTATAACCCTGTTTAGGACTGGTTGTAAAGGGAGGATTGAAAATCAATTGAGGCTGACGGAAATGATGCCGGATATGCCCTGCTTCTGCATCGTTACTCCGAAGAGGCTGTCCGCCACTTCCATGGTCCGCTTGTTATGGGTCACCATCATCACCTGGGAACGCAGGGCCACGTCCTTGATCAGCCGGTTGAAAAGGGAAACGTTGGCGTCATCGAGTGCGGCGTCCACCTCGTCCAGGATGAGAAAAGGCGTCGGACGATAAAGCAGCAGGGAAAAGATGAGGGCGATCGCCGCGAGCGTTTTTTCACCGCCCGACAGCAGGCTGATGCTCTGGGCTTTCTTCCCGGGAATCTGGATGTCGATGTCCACACCGGTCTCCAGCAGGTCCTTCCCGTCGGTCAAGGTCAGTTCACCACGTCCGCCCGGAAAGATCCGGGCGAAGACGACCCGGAAACATTCGCTCACGGCGTTGAAAGTTTCCGCGAAGCGGTGCCTCGAAATCTGGTTGATCCTCGAAATGGTTTTCTGGAGACTCTCCAGCGACGTCACCAGGTCCGCCGACTGGCGGGACAGGAATTCGTGGCGTTCCTTGATTTCCTCGTACTCCGTCAGGGCCAGGAGATTGACCTCTCCGAAGGCATCGAGAATCCCCCGGTCCTTTTTAAGTTTTGCCACCAGATCTTCCACCTCCGAAGATGACAAAGACCGGAACGATTCCCTGTACGGATTCAGATCGATCTGGTATTTTTCTTCCACACCCTTTACCAGGTGTTCACGTTTCAGGTGGATTTCCTGCAGCTCGAGTTCCAGATCCCGAACGGATTTTTCCGTATCACCGAGATGCTTTTTAATTTTATCCACTTCCGCTTCCACCTCGCGCAGGGAACCCTCCCGTTCCCGCAAGGATTCCTGCCTGGCATGGAGCGCCTTTTCAAGAGCCTCCAACTCGCCATGGAGGACCTTGACGGCCTCTTCCTCTTCCTTGACCCCCGTCTCCGCCCGTGCGAGTTCGTGTTGCGCGTTTTCGATTTCTTTCCGCCGATTCTCCATCTCCGCGGTCAGGGTTTGACTATCCCGCTCCATCCTGGACAGGGTGCGGGCGTTCCCCTCCCGCTTTTCCCGCAGAGAGGCCAGGTCGACGCTGTCTTTCGTCAGGGCCTCCTCTTTGGCTTCGAGTTCTTTTTTAATCACGTCCCAGTTCCCCTGAAGGGCGTTCATCTCCTCTTTCAGGAGAACTTCCTTCTGCTCCTGCCCCAAGAGAAGCCGCCGGGCTTCTTCCATCTCCTTTTCACCCCGGGAACACTCCTCCGTGCATTGCTCCAGATTGAAACAAACCGCCTGGATGCGATGTTCGATACGGTCCCGGTCGGCCCGGAATCGTTCGATATCCTTGTTTCTCCCCTGGACCAGGATGGCTGTCTTGTGAATCTCGGCCCGGAGTGACTCCAGATCTTCCTCCCATTCGAAAACGGCACGCTGGAGCTGTTTTTTCGTCTCCTTTTCCTCGGACAGGCGGAGCGTCAATTCCGACAATTCGCGCTCCAGTTCGGACATTTCTCTTTTGTTCCGGAGAAGGCTCGTCTCTTCGTCCC
>JAGVTI010000301.1 GCA_019136935.1 Deltaproteobacteria bacterium | reverse complement strand
GTGCCGGGATTTCCATCAACAGCGACATCAACTCCATGAGGATCGAGGATTTCGACCGCCAGCGGGCGATCGTCCGGGGTACCTGGTACCTGACGAAAAAAATCCTCCGGCAGTTCATGCTTCGTAAGGATGCCGGAAGAATCATCAATATTTCCAGTGTGGTCGGCCATACGGGCAATGCCGGTCAGATTCCCTACACCATGGAAAAGGCCGCCCTCGATGCTTTTACCAAGTCTTTGTCCAAGGAATTGTGGGGGAGAAACATCCTTGTGAACTCCGTTGCACCGGGATTTATCGATACGACGATGACCAAGGAACTGCCCGAAGAGGTGAAGGAGAGAATTCTGGTCAACGTGCCCCTGGCAAGATTGGGCAAGGCGGAAGAAATTGCCGACGTCGTCGCGTTCCTGGCGACAAGGGCGCATTACATCACCGGGACGGTCATACATGTCAATGGGGGATTATATGGCGGCTGATCGTGAAACGATGGATCTCATCCTGAAGGCGGTTCCTCAACAGCCACCTTTTCGGTTTGTCGATGAGATCATCGAGTTGGATGAAAATCGCGTCATGGGTGCTTACCGTTTTCGAGAAGACGAATATTTTTATGCCGGTCATTTCCCGAATCGGCCGATTACGCCGGGCGTCATTCTGGTCGAAGCCATGGCCCAGACCGGGGTTGTCGTCTATGGCCTTTACTTAACGATGATTCATAACAAGGTTTCGATTGAAGAGGCAAAATCGTTGACAACCCTTTTCACCTTTATCGAGGGCGTGGAATTCAACGGCATCGTTTCCCCGGGTGAGCGGGTGCTGATTCAGGGCGAGAAGGTTTATTTCCGCAAAGGAAATCTGAAAACGAGGGTAAAAATGGAAAGAGAAAATGGCGAACCTGTCTGCTTCGGGATTCTTGCCGGGACGGGGGTAAAGGTATCATGAGACGCAGGGTGGTGGTAACGGGAATGGGCGTGATCGCGCCGAATGCCTACGGAGTCGAGGAATTTGAAAAGGCACTTCGTGAAGGCCGATCGGGTATTCGCTTCATCCAGGAAATGAAGGATTTGAACTTTTCCTGTCAGGTCGGTGGAATTCCACAGGGTGTCGACAAGGTTCTCATGGAATATTTCGACGAGGAAGAGCGCAATTCGATTAACGACAATATCGGTTATGCCGCGATCGCTTCCATGGACGCTTGGAAAGACGCAGGATTTACCGTACCGAAGCATGATTCCGGGCAGGTGGATTGGGCGACGGGTGCGATCATCGGTTCCGGTATCGGCGGGATGGATACGATCGGAAAGATCGTCGTTCCCATGGTCAATGACGGGAAGACCCGCCGAATGGGGAGCCGGATCGTCGAGCAGGTCATGAACAGCGGGACCAGCGCCAGAATCGGCGGATTGCTGGCCCTTGGCAACCAGGTGACATCGAATTCTTCCGCGTGCAGCACGGGTAACGAAGCCATTATCGATGCCCTGTGGCGGATTCGCGCCGGTCTGGCGGATCGGATGCTGGCCGGCGGCTCCGAGGGGCCGTCCCCCTATATTTGGAGCGGATTCGATGCCATGCGCGTCATCTGCCGCAAGTACAATGACGAACCGGAAAAGGCGTCACGTCCGATGAGTGCCACAGCGGCCGGTTTTGTCCCCGGTGCGGGCGGAGCCGTCCTGATTCTGGAAGAGCTGGAAACAGCCCGGAAAAGAGGCGCGCGGATTTACGCGGAAATTATCGGCGGTGCCGTGAATTGCGGCGGACACCGGACGGGGGGCTCCATGACGGCGCCCAATCCGGAAGGTGTGGTCCGCTGTATCCGCCTGGCTGTTGGGGACGCCGGGATCCATCCCCGGGAAATCGATGCCATCAACGGCCATTTGACGGCCACGTTTGCCGATCCCTACGAGCTGAAAAACTGGTCCGTTGCCCTGGGGGTGGCCCCGAAAGAGTTTCCCTATATCAATTCGACCAAGTCCATGATCGGACACTGCCTGGGGGCGACCGGAGCCATCGAGTGTGCGGCGGTCGTGCTGGAGCTGTATAAAGGATTCATTCATCCGTCACTGAATTGTGAAGACGTACACCCCGATATTGTCGAATACGCCGATCGGATTCCTCACCGGGTCATCGAGAACACCGATGTCAAGATGATCGCGAAGGCCGGCTTCGGCTTCGGTGATGTCAACAGCTGTCTCATTTTCAAAAAATGGGAGGAGTGAGTTCGTGCATTCCCCGGGGTGCGTTGAAGGAAAAGGAAAAACCGGACTCGAGTGTTCGGAGGAAATAAGGAAAGATAATAAAACTAAAGGAGTATGATGGCATGGACGAAAACAAGATTCGCGAAGAGTTTGTTAACATTCTGAGGGCTTATGTGAAAGATCCCGAACTATTGACCAAAGTTTCGGACAGCACCCACATTCTGAACGACCTGAAGGTCAACTCCGCCCGTCTGGTGGACATCATCATCAAATGTGAAGATGTTTACGGCATTTCGATCGACGATGACGATGCGGACAAGATCCGGACCATCGGTGACGCCGTTTCGGTGATCAAGGAAAAGATTGCTTAGGGGTTACCTTATGGGGAACAAGGCAAGAAGGCTTCTCCATCTGCAATATGTTCTGGGCTGGGTGGCATCTTTTTTTCTGACGCCTCTGTATTATCTGATCATTCGGTCCGCCGGATACAGCATCCGCAATATACGGGATGTCAGGAGGCAAAGCCGGCTCCTCTTCAGGCAGCATAAGGGGCCCTGGATGGTCTGTGCCAATCACCTGACCATGATTGATTCGGTTATTCTGGCCTATGCCTTGTTCCCCGTGTACCGTTGCGTTCTCCAGTACAACCTGCTGCCCTGGAACCTGCCGGAACGGGCGAATTTTCAGCGGAATTTCCTGCTGACCTTCCTTTGTTATGTCAATAAGTGCGTTCCCGTCAGTCGCGGGGGGGACCGGGGAGAGATGAAGCAGGTCCTGGAGAAGTGCATGCATCTCCTCAACGAAGGGCAGAACCTGATGATATTTCCGGAAGGCGGGCGATCCCGGACCGGCCGGGTCGACACGCAGAATTTTTCCTACGGTGTCGGCCGCTTTCTGGAAGGTTCCGATAATTGCCGGGTGATGTGCCTTTATCTCCGCGGTGATCATCAGGATCACTACAGTAATATGCCCCGGTGGAGAGAGAATTTTACCTGCCTGATCGATACCCTGGAAATCAAAAAGAACGGTCAGACCGGTCTCCGGGCACAAAAACAGTATACGGAGCAGATCGTGCGTCATCTGTCCGCCATGGAGGAACAGTACTTTGCTAGCGGTCGGGAACGATGTCGTGGATTTGGAGAATCCCGATGCCTTAGGCAGAAGTCTTGACGAGCGCTTTGTTAGGCGGGTCTTTCTGCCGGAAGAACAAAGGCTGATTTTCCGTGACAGGGATCCCGACTGTATTTTGTGGGTTCTGTGGGCCGCCAAGGAAACCGCTTATAAAATCATCAGCAAATCCTGTCCTTCCGTCCATTCCGGACCCCTCAAATACCGGGTGAACTTGGAAGAAACGAGTTTGTTTCCCCAACGCAGCCCGGATTTACGATCCGGGCATTTTACCTGCCAGGTTGAAACTCCGGTTGGGTTACTGATGATCGGCGCCCAAACCGGAAGGTGCTGCGTCCATGCCTTCGGCAGCCGGGGGGATCCGTTAAGCGGGGGAGCCTTGCACCTCAAAGTGTTCCGCCTGGATCATTCCTGTGTCCGGGACCGGGACGAGTCCGGCGTGGTGCGAAGCGCCCTTGGTCGTTACCTCAGCCGTTACTGGCAGATTCCATTCGCGCGTATCGATATTCGCCGCGACCTGAATGATCGCGGATGGGGACCACCTGTTGTCTATGTTGACGGCACAAGAGCTCCCGTCGATACCAGCCTCAGTCATCACGGCCGATACGGCGCATTTGCCCTGTTCACAGGGGGCTGCCGGCCATCCATTTTCAGTTGAGGTGATCTCTGATTTGATACTTGTCTGCCGCTGCGTTTAACAACTCGGCGCGGGATGATAGCGGGTCCAACTGGTCATTCGCCACTCCGGATCTCTAGCGGGAACGTTTCCGGAAAGGAGGGTGAGACCGCACTTGCGGGCGAAATACCGGTGAAAAGCCAGTGAGTCCGTCAGTTCGGGGTGAAAAACCGTGACCAGGATCTCCTGCGTTTCTGCGGCGGCGATATAGCCGTCCATTTCAAGCAGAATGTCCACCCCCTGCCCTGCCCGAATGATTTTGGGTGCCCGGATAAAAGTCAGCGGCACCGGATCCGGGGCCACTTTGGGGACCAGGACTTCCCGGAAAAAGCTGTCCAGCTGACTGCCGAAGCTGTTCCGTTCCAGTTCTATGTTGATCAGGCCCAGGTGGGGCTCTTCCCCTTTCAGGGTTTGGGCAAGAAGAATGGCACCGGCACAGGTTCCCCAGAGACGGGTTCCCCGGTTACAGGCCTCGATGAGAGGTTGCTCCAGGCCGAAGATGCGAATGAGACGGGAAAGGCACGTGCTCTCTCCTCCCGGTATCACCAAACCCGCCAGACCCGGGATCGCAGAGGCGTCCTTTACGGGCGCGGCTTTGATCCCGATCCTGTCAAAGTGATCCAGATGTTCCCAAACCCCGCCCTGAAGGTCTAAAACACCGATTAGATTCCTGTCCCGCGTAAAAATGGACATCGGCGGTTTGTTACCAGCCCCGGCCCGCCAACAACTGTTCTTCCGGGATGGAAGCGATTTCCAAACCCTTCATGGCATCCCCCAGGTCCATGGAAGCCTCCAGAATTTTTGCCGGATCGTTGAAATAGGCCGTTGCTTTTACGATGGCCCGCGCCCTGGCTGCCGGGTCTTCGGATTTAAATATGCCCGAACCGACGAAAATCCCGTCGCAGCCGAGTTGCATCATAAGCGCCGCGTCGGCAGGCGTGGCAATGCCGCCGGCGGCGAAATTGACAACGGGAAGCCTTTTCAGTTCGCGTACCTGGAGGGCCAGTTCGTAGGGGATACCGTTCGCCTTGGCGAAAGGGGTTACTTCTTCCACCGGCATGTGGGTCAGCTGGCGTATTTCCCGATTCATCGTCCGCATATGACGGACCGCCTCCACCACATTTCCCGTACCCGCCTCTCCCTTGGTCCGGATCATGGCGGCGCCTTCGGCAATGCGCCGGAGGGCTTCCCCCAGGTTCCTGGCGCCGCAGACAAAGGGAATGGAAAATTTTGTCTTGTCAATGTGGCATTCCTCGTCCGCCGGGGTAAGAACTTCGCTTTCATCGATATAGTCGATCTTCAGCGCTTCCAGAACCTGGGCTTCCACGAAATGACCGATCCGCGCCTTGGCCATGACGGGAATCGACACGGCTTTTTTAATTTCCGCGATCATGGACGGATCGGACATCCGGGCGACCCCGCCGTCCCGTCGAATATCGGCCGGTACGCGTTCCAGGGCCATGACGGCCACCGCCCCTGCATCCTCGGCGATTTTCGCCTGTTCCACGTTGGTTACGTCCATGATGACCCCGCCTTTGAGCATCTGGGCCAGCTGGACATTGAGTTCATATCTTTTTTTATCCACGGCTGCGTGCCTCCCTCTTTATAATAAACCGAAGCGAAGAGGGACGGTGATCATCCATTCCGGAGTTTCTCCGGTCCTCTCCTTCTTTTCTTTGAAAATTTTTCATTTAAATACAACAATAGCGCAGTTTATATTTCATGAAATGAAATCGTCAAGCATAAACATGCGTTTCAGGGGCCTTCCAAGGAGTATAAAGGCTCTTTTTCACCGAACGGTGTTGTGAGAAAGAAGAAAATGAAATGGAACAGGAGTTGAACCGAATATTGACCGATGAGGCGAAGAAACTGGGTATTTTTCTCGGACCGGCCGCGCAGTCCCGTTTTTCCCTTTTTTATGATGAATTCCAGGTGTGGAACGCCAAAATGAATCTGACCGCCGTGGACGCAGGTCCTTCTTTTGTCATTAGGCATTTCATCGATTCACTTCAGGTTCTGCCCCTCATTCCTCAAGAAGCGAAGAGGCTCCTCGATCTGGGTACAGGGGGTGGTTTTCCGGGTATTCCCCTGAAAATTTCCAGGGATGATCTATGCCTCACTCTCCTTGATTCGTCGCGGAAGAAGACCTCGTTCCTGAGGCAGGTTGTTCTCGGGTTGGGGCTTTCCGATACCCGGGTCATTACGGGCAGGGCGGAGGAAGAGGTCCGGGAGGGGCGTGGCGGGGGGGAGTTTGATGTGGTGGTTTCCCGGGCGGCCTTCAAAATGGCGCAAATCTTGGAGTTGGGAGTTCATTTCGTGACCGCGGGTGGGCTGATCATTGCCATGAAGGGACGCGACGTGACCGAGGAACTGGAAAAAGCGCAAACGGTCATTCATCGTTTCCACCTGCGACTCGTGGAAAGACGGGAAACCATCCTGCCCCGCTCGGGTGGTGAGCGTACCCTTCTCGTCTATAAAAAAAATCGATTGCGGTTTTGAGTGCAGGCCTTATGTTCCGCAGGATTCTTCATATCGATATGGATGCCTTCTTTGCCGCGGTCGAGCAGAAGCGGCGTCCTGAATTGATTGGAAAGGCCGTTGTCGTCGGCGGCATGGGGAATCCCTTTCATCGTGGTGTTGTCGCCACGGCTTCTTACGAGGCGCGTGCTTTCGGCATTCATTCCGCCATGCCGCTTAAAACGGCATACCGGCTGAATCCCCAGGCCGTTTTTCTCCCCGTCGATTACGAGACCTACACGGCGGAATCACGGAAGGTGAAAAGAATTCTCCGTGAAATATCTCCCCTGATGGAAGACGTGGGCATTGATGAGGCCTTCCTGGATATTTCTTCGATCCGCCGGTCCAGCTTGGAAATCAGCCAGGAAATAAAAAGCAGAATCAGGGAGGAAACGGGACTGACCTGCTCCATCGGCGTCGGGCCGAACAAGCTCCTGGCAAAAATTGCTTCCGATATGAAAAAACCGGACGGTTATACCCGGATTTCTCCGGAGGATGTTGAAAAGGTTCTCTGGCCCCTGCCGGCAAGAAAGCTATGGGGCGTCGGTCCGAAAACAGAGGCCGCACTGAAGAGCATGGGGATCGAACGCGTTGGGGAGTTGGCGTCATTGACACGGGATACGCTGGTAGCGGCATTCGGAAAAGCTTACGGCACCTTTCTTTACGAGGCTTCCCGGGGGATTGACGAGACGCTCCTGGTTACGTTCTGGGAGCCCAAGTCCGTGAGCCGTGAAACGACCTTCCAGCGGGATGTGGGGCACTGGCAGACGGTGGCGAAAACCCTGGCCGGCTTGACGAAAGAGGCGGTCCGGGTGTTGCGGCAGGGAGGTATCCGGTCGAAAACCGTTACCGTCAAGGTCCGATTCAGTGATTTTCAAACTCTTACCCGCAGTGTGAGCCTGGTCCACGGCACCGATTCCGAAGAGGAGATCAGGAAAGCGGCCTTTGCCTGTTTCAAGCGGATCGATTTTCGTAAGCGCATCCGCCTGGTCGGCGTCCGCCTGACGCATCTCGAAAAAGCGGCGCCGATTTCAGAATCGTGAAGGCTCGATCACTCCTTCACTTCGGGAGGTTGAAGGGTTTTTCCC
>JAGVTI010000123.1 GCA_019136935.1 Deltaproteobacteria bacterium | reverse complement strand
CATTCAAGGCGCAGGGGTCCGATGGGCGAATACCATCGAATCCCGATTCCAGCCGTTTTTCTCATATCGCCGAGTTCATACGTGTCGTCCCAGGCATTGCCCGTATCGAAAAAAATGACCCCCTTCATGCCCGCACTCTTGATGAGGGGGAAAATATAATCGAAATTGAAGTTGAGCATCGTCGTACCGCCCTTGACATCGTCGGTTCCTTCATATCTGGGACCGATACGGCGCAAACCGCGGAGAGAATTGATCCCTCCCAGGGTAAAACGCTCGTAATCGGGCAGTTCATCGTCCGTGCCGGTTTTCTGAATGTAGCCGATCCGGCCGCGCATGGAGAAAACCGTCTCGAAGGGAAGGGGGAAAAACCAGGTGGAAGTGAACATGTACTTCACGAACTGGGCGTCCCCCTGCAGAAACCCTCCGGTGTATTCCGTGGAGAGCGTATTCTTCGAACCCCTCGAGGGGAACATGTTGTCGTCCGTCGTATCCCGCGTGAGCGTCAGGGTCAGACTGCTCATGGTCGTCTTCCCCTCCTCCTCCTTGAGGTCCGTCGACGCATCCTCGGCGACGTCGCTGATGTCGTTCTTGCTGAAGCGGTAGCCGACATAACCGAAGAAACGCCCCCAAAGAGGATAGCCCAGCGTCACACCGGCCCCTTTCGAATCCAGGTCATATTCATCATACTCGCGGACGATGTCCCAGGCATCGAACTTGCTCCACAGGGGCATGTCGAAGAGCCAGGGTTCGATGAAGGAAAGATCGAAATTGGTCACCTTGGCACCCAGGCTGGCCTTGAGGGCCAGGGACTGCCCCCTCCCGAAGAGGTTCTGCTGAGAAATCTGGGCCGTGAAAACAGCGGAATCCACGGCACTGTAACCGGCGCCGACACTGAACATACCCGTCGGCTTTTCCTTGACCCGGATATTCACATCCGTCAACGAATCGTCGGGTCCTTTCTGCGTCTGGAAGTCGACTTCTTCGAAGTAGCGGAGACGGGTGATGTCATTGTAACTCTTTTTCAGATTCGTTTTGCTGTACAGATCCCCTTCGACGATGGAGAGCTGGCGCCGGATGACCTTATCGCGCGTCCGGTCGTTCCCCAGAATGTTGATCCGGTTGAAATAAACCAGCTGGTTCTTCGTCATCCGGTACGTGACATCCACCAGTTGTTCCTGCTCGTGGGCGTTGGTCAGGGGAATCACCTCCGCATTGGCATACCCTTCGTCGTTGCAGGCCTGGGTCAGGTAATCGATATCCTTGATGATGGCGCTGCGGTCGAAGATCTCCTTTTCGCGCATCTTCAGGCCTTTCTGAAGATCCTCCCTGGACACCTTCAACGCATCCCCGACGATATCCACCTTGCCGATCCGATACTGTTTCCCTTCGACAACCGGGATCTTGATATAAATCCCTTTTTTGTCATGGGTGACATCCGGTTCTCCCAACTGGGCGTTGAGAAACCCGTTATTGAGATAGAAGACCGTAATTTTGTTGACATCCTGCTTCAACTGTTCCTTCTTCAGAAGGCCCGAATCCGAAAAGAAATGGAAAAGGCCCTTCTCCTTCGTACTCATCAGCTTCGTCAGTTCTTTCGTCGTATAGGCCTGATTCCCTTCGAAGCTGATCTTCCGGATATAAAGACGATCGTTTTCCTTGATCTGGATGACCACGCGGACATCCTTCTCCCCTTCCTTCTCGACCACGTCCCTGACTTCGGCGTCGTAATAACCCTTGCTGTCGTACAGGGCCCGGATCTTCTCCAGGTCTTCCCGGAGTTTCTCCGTGTTCAGGGTCTGCCGGACCTTGATCGTCAGCACCCCTTCAATGTCGCTCGTACTGACCTCTTTGTTCCCCTTGATCACAATCTCCGAAACCAGGGCCTTTTCCTGGAGCAGGAAGGCAATTACCTTTCCCTCGGGGCTGTCCTCGACATCGGCCTGCACGTCATCGAAATAACCCATCTTGTAGATGGCACGAATGTCTTCCGCCAGAGTCTCCTCGAAGAAAACACCGCCCCGTTCGCTTTTGATTTTCTGCTCGATGGCCCCTGCGCCGATCTTGCGGTTTCCCCTGAACTCGATCCGGCTGATCCGCTGAACCACGTTGATTTTGGCCAGAATGGCCGTCTTGACCTGTTGGACGGACGTGGAAAGGGTTTCCGTCCCCCGGCCCTGGATGGAAAAACCGGGGATCATCGTCTGTTGCGCTATATCGTAAATCCGCACATCGATGCTGATGATGTTGCCGAACTGGGAAATGCTTCCGCCGAGGACATAATCCACTCCCAGGGATTTGCCGACAGCCATGGCTTTCGCTTCGCTGACCGGCTCGCCGGTTTCGGTTCCCGCGACCCGCCCGGCGCTGACCACCTGGATCAGGCTGCTTGAGCACCTGGGGTTCGGACGGGGCATGCACGGAAAACGGCAGGAGGGCGATCTTCTTCACCTCCTGGGCATGGACGGCCACTCCGGCCAGCAGAATGAACACCACGAAAAAAGAAACCAGGCCCCCCTTGCAAACGTTCTTTTTATTCACCGGTATACACCCTTCCGTCCCTTAATCCAATACTCCGGGACATCCGGTCGGCAAGTGACTTATTGTGCGTCACCACGACCAGCGTTACGTTTTTGATTTTGTTGAAAGCAATCAGAAGGTCTTCTACCTTCTTTCCCGTCTCCGTGTCAAGATTTCCTGTCGGTTCATCGGCCAGAAGAATCTCCGGTTCCATGACCATCGCCCGGGCCAGGGCCACCCGCTGCTGCTCCCCGCCCGAAAGCTCTCCCGGTTTATGGGTCAACCGGTGTCCGAGACCCAATTCCTCCAGGATATCGCCGGCCTTTTTTCTTGCCTCTTCCCCGGACAATCCGCGGATCAAAGCCGGCATCATGGCGTTCTCCAGGCTGGTGAATTCCGGCAGGAGATGATGAAACTGGAAAACGAAGCCTATCTTCCGGTTGCGGAAATCGGCCAGTTCTCTTTCATTCCTCTGGAAAACATCGACGCCGTCGATGTAAAGCCGGCCCGAACTCGGGTGGTCGATGGTTCCCAGGATATGGATCAGGGTGCTCTTTCCCGCTCCGGAGACCCCGAGAACGGCCAGGGAATCGCCCCTCGCGATTTCCAGGTCGATGCCCCGCAGAACCTCGATCCGGTTCCCGTCCTTTACGAATGTCTTGGTCAGTCCATCGAGGCGGATCATGTCGCGGCCCCCTGTCATGCCTTCTTTCGTCATCATTCGTATCGCAACGTTTCCGCCGGGTCCAGTTTCGACGCCCGCCAGGAAGGATAGATAGTCGACAGGAAACTGATCAGGAGCGTGCCCAGGGCGATCAGCAGCACATCCCCGTAGTTGACCCGCGAAGGCAGTTCACTTAGGTAGTAGACATCGCCCGGAAGTATTTTAAACCCGAAAAGCCCCTCGATGAATGAAGAGATCCGCGATAGATGAAGGGCCACGGCCAAACCGACGGCGCAACCCAGAGACGTGCCGATAAAACCGATGGTCACCCCCTGGAAAATGAAGATCTTCATGATCCCTTTCGAACTGGCCCCCATGGATTTAAGAATGGCGATGTCCCGGTGTTTCTCCATTACGACCATGATCAGGGTCGTGATGATATTGAAGGCCGCCACCAGAACGATGAGACTCAAAATGATGGCCATGACCCGTTTTTCGAGCTTCAGGGCCGAAAACAGGTTCTTGTTCATCTCCATCCATGTCCTGGCCCAGTAAGGATAACCGAGCCGGGCTCCGATGGCTTCGGCGACCCGGTCCGCCTGGTAGATGTCCCGGACACGGATTTCCACACCCGTCACCAGATCTCCCATGTTGAGAAAAGCCTGGGAATCCTCAAGGGACAGGAAAACCAGGCTTGCATCATACTCGTAGAATCCCGAATCGAAGATCCCCACCACCAGGAATCTCTTGATCCGGGGAACGAGCCCCATCGGCGTCGCAATGCCCATGGGGGAAATCATGCTGATCGTATCGTAAAGACCGGTTCCCAGGTTCTTCGCCAGTTCCTTCCCCAAAACGACGCCGGGCAGATCCGCCAGGGGTGCTTCCACCGGCAGGGAACGACGGTTCCGGACCGGCAGGTCGGCCATCCTTCCCTCCTGCATCCGGTTGATCTGGAGGACCCGTGAGGCGCTGTCCGTATCGATCCCCCGGATCACCACCCCGCTGACATTGGCGCCGCTTTTCAGCATGGCCTGGCCATAGACGAAGGGGGTCGCCCCGGCAACCCCCTTGACCTGACTTACCGTATCGATCACTTTCGAAGGGTTCCTCATGGCACCGCTGTATTCCATGAGGACTACGTGGGCGTTGACGCCCAGGATCTTGTTCCTCAGATCCGTTTCGAACCCGTTCATGACGGCCAGGACGATGATCAGCGCCGCCACGCCCAGCAGAATCCCGGCGATGGAGATGAAGGTAATGATCGAGACAAAGACCTGTTTCCTCCGTGCCCGGAGGTATCTCAGGCTGATGAACAGTTCATAGGAACCCATCAGTTGTCCATCCTGAAGAAGTTCACCCTTCTTTGGTTCTCATGTGCGGGAAGAGAATCACGTCACGAATCGACGCCGAATCGGTGAAAAGCATGACCAGACGGTCTATGCCGATCCCCTCCCCCGCCGTGGGGGGCATACCGTACTCGAGAACGGAAATGTAATCCTCGTCCATTTCATGGGCCTCTTCGTCCCCCCCTTCCCGCTGCTTAAGCTGCATGAGAAAGCGTTCCCGCTGATCCGCCGGATCGTTCAGCTCCGAAAAGGCATTGGCGATCTCTTTTCCGTGGATGATCAGCTCAAACCGGTCTGTGAAGGCGGGATCCCGCTCGTTTTTCCGGGCCAGCGGGGACACTTCGAGGGGATACTGGGTTATAAAGGTCGGCTGAATGATCCGATCCTCCACTTTTTCATCGAAGATCGCCATCATCACTTTGCCCAGGGGCATGTTTTCAGGAATGTCGAGGCCCGCCTTGCGGGCGTAAGCCGCCGCCAGAGCGACGTCTTCCAGCACTTCCGGTCCGACGCCGCAATGTTCCATGATCGCTTCCTTGACGGTCATCCGCTTCCAGGGACGGGTCAGGTCGATTTCCGTTCCCTGGTAGGTGAATTTCAGGCTGCCGAAAAGACGCTCGGAGAGGGCCGTGAAAAGCTCCTCCGTCATGACGATCAAATCCTCGTAGGTCGCATAGGCCTGGTAGAACTCCATCATCGTGAATTCCGGGTTGTGGGACGTGGAAATACCCTCGTTGCGGAAACTCCGGTTGATCTCGAAGACCCGTTCCATACCGCCCGTGATCAGTCTTTTCAGGTACAGCTCGGGAGCGATGCGCAGATAAAAATCCATTCCCAGGGCGTTGTGATACGTCTTGAAGGGTCTGGCCATGGCGCCGCCCGCCTTCGGCTGCATCATCGGGGTCTCGACTTCCACGAAATCCCGTTTCTCCATGAAATGTCGGATGAACTGGATGATCCGGCTCCGGCGCTGAAAGACTTCCCGTGATTTCTCGTTGGAAATGAGATCCAGGTGACGCTGGCGATAACGCGTTTCCACGTCCGTCAGGCCGTGCCACTTCTCCGGTAACGGACGGATCGCCTTGGACAGCAACTGCAGTTCAGTCACTTCGATCGTCAACTCCTCCGTCCGTGTCCGGAATATCCGGCCCGTCATGGCAATGATATCCCCGATATCCAGGCGGCGGTAAAGACCGAAATCGTCATCCCCTAAAATCACGTGGTTGACATACCCCTGAAGCGCACCCGTCCGGTCCTGAACCTTGATAAAAGCGGCCTTTCCGAAATCACGAACCGCCATGAGGCGTCCCGCGATGGTGAAGGTTTCTTCGACCTCCGCGAGAACATCGTTATCTTTCCTGTCGAAGCGGGTCAAAAGGGCCGCCGCCGTATCCTGATAACGAAACGTATTGGGGTAAAGCGCAATCCCGTCGTCCTGCAGGGACTTGATCTTCTCCAGACGTTTCTTTAAGAGTTCGCTTTCTTCCATAACATCCCGACTCCATGAAATATAGTGCCGTTTCGACTATCCTTTTTTTGATGTTTCGTCAAGCAGGATTTAGTCCGGGGCGATGGGTTCGGTTTTCCCTTGACAGGTCTTTTGTCCTTCATCTATAGGATGAACCGTAGTATTTAAAATCAGACACTACCTGCTTAGATCGCCGGAAGTGACGATGATCTCCGCATCTCCCTGATCCTCTCACCACTCACCACGGGAGGAAAGGGCCGTCGCCAGGAACCGCCGCCAGACGGCGAGAAAGGACCTTTCACCATGACTGTAAAGAACGGGGACACAGCCCATGATTGAGGTGGAGCAACTGACGAAATATTACGGTCCCATCCGGGGAATCGAGGATCTCTCTTTCCGGATCGACAGGGGAGACGTCGTCGGCCTCCTGGGGCCGAACGGATCCGGCAAAACGACCACCATGCGGATCCTGACCTGCTTTTTCCCCCCGACGCGCGGCCGGGCTCTTGTTTACGGCTATGACGTGGTAAAAAATCCCCTGCAGGTCCGGCAGCACATCGGCTACCTGCCCGAGCGGGTTCCCCTTTATCCCGACATGGACATCCGGGAGTATCTCCGCTTCGCCGCTTCCGCCAAGCGGGTCGACCCGGCCAAAAGAACCGCCCAGATCGATGAGGTCATGGCCGTCTGCGGGATCGTCGACATGGCCAACCGCCTGATCGGCGCCCTCTCCAAGGGATACCGCCAGCGGGTCTGCCTGGCACAGGCGCTTCTGAACAAGCCGGAAATCCTCATTCTGGACGAGCCGACCATCGGCCTCGATCCTCGCCAGGTCTCGGATTTCCGTTCCCTGATCAAGAATCTCGGCCGGGACCGGACCATCATCCTGTGCACCCACATCCTCCCCGAGGTCAGCGAAACCTGCAACCGGGTCGTCATCATTCACAAGGGACGCCTGATCGCCCTGGACACGCCGCAGAATCTTCAGGAAAAGATCCAGATGTACGGTCAAATCTACATCCAGTACTACGGCAACAACCCCCGCCTCGAAGGCCTCATGGCCGGTGTTCCGGGGGTGGTCACGGTGGAGGCGGCCGAAGCGACCTTCTCGGGAGCCGGGGCGTTTAACATCCAGGTCCAGAAAGACGAAACGATTCTCAGAGAGTTGTCGGCATTGGTCCACACCGAAGGAGGACCCATTCTGGAAATGAAAAAGCTGAACCTGACCCTGGAGGACGTCTTCCTGGAGTTGGTCACGAAGGAGGAGGCAAAGTAGATGGGCACCTGGCACATCTTCCGGCGGGAAGTGCAGTCCTACTTCCAGTCCTTTATCGCGTACGTCATCATTTCCGCCTTTCTCCTGCTGGCGGGTTACTTCTTCTATACGGACCTCATCATGTACATCATGTGGACCCTCAAAAAGGTGGACTTCGAAAAGATCTGGGAGCTCTATTTCAACGACATCCGCTACATGATGACCATCATCATGCCGCTGATCACGATGCGCCTGTTCGCCGAGGAAAAGAAGCTGGGCACCATCGAACTGCTCTGGACATACCCCCTGCGCGACTGGGAGCTTTTCGCCGGCAAGTACCTTTCCGCCCTGCTGATGCTCGTCATCATGCTGGGGTTGACCCTGACCTATCCGGCGGTGACATCCCTGCTCTTCCAGATCGACCTCCGTCCCCTCTTTGCCGGATACCTGGGGCTGTTCCTCATGGGCTCGGCCTTTATCATCTGCGGGGTCACGATTTCGATCCTGACGGAAAACCAGATCGTCGCCGCCCTGGGAACCTACCTGGTTCTGCTTCTCTTCTGGTTCCTCACCTGGAACGAGGCCGTCGCCAATCCCGACATGATCAACATTCTCCTGAATTTTTCCCTGTTTGACCGCCTGTACAATTTCACCCGGGGCGCCATCGACCTGAAGGACGTTGTCTTTTTCATCAACTTCCATCTTGTCTTTGCCGTGCTTGCCCTGCTCGCCTTATCGGCCAGGAAGTGGAGGGGAATCCAATGAAAAAAAACTTTCTCCTTTATCTGCTTTGGTTCAGCGTTTTTCTTTGCCTGGCGGGTCTCGCCCTGATCGCCTTCGGCGGCGACTGGCGGCTCTGGGGACTGGGGGGGCTCGGTGCGGGCATTCTGTGCGCCCTTACCTACACGGTCCTGAATTACAGCGAAGTACACCATTTCCTCTTCGAATACGGAACCCGTCAATGGCTGAACCTGGCCTTGTTTGTTTTCCTTCTGATGGGCATCGTCATTCTCATTCAGGCCATTGCGAACCGGCACAATGTCCGCTTCGACCTGACACCGCGCAAGGACATGAGTCTTTCCGCCGCCTCGGAAAAGATCATGGAAAAAATCGACAGCCCCATCCGGGTGACGGCCTTCTTCGAACGAAACCAGAAACGGGAAATGATGAACGTCCTCGATCCTTTCGCCCTGGCGAACAGGCATTTTACCTACCGCCTCTACGATCCGGACCGCAACCCCGCCCTGGCAAAACGTTTCAGCGTCACCGACTACGGAACCGTCGTCATCGAAATGAACGGCAAGTACAAGGTTCTTCCCGCCGCCGGAGAGGAGAGGATCATCAACGCCATCCTGGCCCTGAACAGCCCGCAGCAGAAGGCGGTTTACTTTCTCAGCGGGCATGGCGAACGGGCTCTGAAAGAACCGGACAACCTGGACGGCAGCAGTTCAGAACTGCTGAAAACCTTTCTGGAAACGGAAAACTATGCCGTGAAGAATCTGCTCCTTCTGACGAGCCGCGGCGTTCCGGGCGATGCCGCCCTAGTCATTATCAACGGTCCGAGAGAGAATTTCGCTCCGATGGAATTAAACGACCTGGCGGAATACCTGAAGCGGGGAGGAAAGGTGATCCTGGCCGTCGACCCGGGTCCGGATTTCGGCCTGGGAAACCTGCTTCGGCAGTACGATGTCCGGCTGGGAGATGACGTGATCGTCGACCCCGTCAATTACCTGATGGCGAAGGGACCGCTCATTCCCATCGTCCAGTCCTACCTCGACCATGCCATCACGGAAAAATTCACCATTCCCACCGTATTCCCCATGGCCAGATCCGTCGCAAAAGGCGATGCCGACCTTCCCGGCATCACGGTGACATCGCTGGCCTTGAGCAGCGACCGCAGCTGGGCGGAAAAGGACATTGCCCAGGCCGAAAAGGGGGACGTGCGCTACGACCCGGAAAGGGATCATAAAGGACCCGTGCCGCTCATGGTTGTCGTGGAAGGAACGGATCAATCGGGCCGGAAAACACCCCAGGCGGACATCATGAAGGGACAACTCGTCGCGTTCGGATCTTCCGAGTTCATGACAAACCAGTTCATCACCCTGGCGGGCAACAAGGACCTGTTCATGAACACGGTCCGTTACCTGACACAGGATCAGCCGCTCATCGTCATCCAAAAAAATCTGTCGAAAAGCGATAAAGCCCCCCTGATCCTGTCACCCGTCCATGCCCGGATGATTTTCATCGCTCTTGTCATCCTGCAGCCGGCCTTGATCCTGGCCGTCGGCATCGTCGTCGCCTGGAGGAGAAAACAGAAAAGTTGAAAAAACCAACTCTCATCGCCGCCGCCCTTTTTTCGGCCCTGTTGATTTTTTATCTCGTTTTCGAGGGAGGAGATCCGGAACGGAAAGGCCCGCTTCAGGGCGAGCGTTTTCTGCCCCTGAAGGCCGCCGACGTTCTCGGGGTGAAAGTCGTCACCCGGGAGGGCCTGACGTTTCATTGCGTGAAGGACACGGACGGTTCCTGGGACATCATCGAGGGAGAAAAAAAACAGAACACCGCCGAGAAAATCAACGATTTCATCGAAGCCGTCACGAACCTGACGGAGATCGATCATTTTTCCGTCGATTCGGCCATGCTTTCTCAATACGGTCTGCAGGAACCGACCGCACGGATCACGCTCACGGACCTCACGCAAAAGACCTATGAAATCCTCGTGGGGGATAAGACGCCGTCCGCCTCGACGGGCGTCTACGTGATGCTTTCCGAC
>JAGVTI010000193.1 GCA_019136935.1 Deltaproteobacteria bacterium | reverse complement strand
GGTGCACCGGCGTAAACGGCGGCAATGCCGTCGTCGCAGCGGACCAGGATGTCCCGGTGGTGGATGAGAAAGAAATCGGCGATGCCCCGCAGGCGTTCCGCCGCTTCGCGGTTTTGGATGCAGATGGGTTCGTCGCTCTTGTTCGCGCTCGTCATGACCAGGGCCGCAAAATCCTCCTGCATCAGCAGGTGGTGGAGCGGGGTGTAGGGGAGCATGAAGCCGAAGGTGTCGACGCCGGGGGCGACGGCCGTAGCGATGGCCGACCGGTATTTTTTGTGTAAAAGTACGATGGGCCGTTGCGGCGTCAGTAAAAGCCGCTCCTCCTCCGGGGAGACGTGGGCGATCCTTTTGGCCGCCGCCAGGTCCCTGACCATGATCGCAAAGGGTTTTTCTTCCCGGAGCTTGCGGGCACGGAGTTTCTGCACCGCTTCCTCGTTCGTGGCGTCCACGGCGAGGTGGAAGCCCCCCAGGCCCTTGATGGCGAGAATATCACCCCGTTTCAGGGCGGTGACGGCTTTCCGGAGCGGATCCGCCGTCGGGATCGCCCGGCCGTCTTTGTCAAGCAGCTGCAGGATCGGCCCGCAGACGGGACAGGCGTTCGGCTCGGTGTGGAAACGCCGGTTGTCAGGATCGTCGAATTCCCGCCGGCAGGCGGGGCACATGGGAAAGCAGGCCATGGAAGTCCGGGAGCGGTCGTAGGGGATATCGCTGATGATCGTCAACCGGGGACCGCAATTCGTGCAGTTGATGAATGGGTAACGATGGCGCCGGTCGGCCGGGTTGAAGAGTTCGGCAAGGCAGTCATCGCAGACGGCGATGTCCGGGGCGATATGGACCTTGCGCGCCTCGCCGCCCTCGCTCTCCAGGATTTTGAAGCCCTCTTCGCCGGTCGGCAGGAGATCGACGGCCTGGGAAATGGCGACTTCCGCCAGGGGGGGCGGGTTGGAAATCACGTCCTCTTTAAAGGCAGTCAGATCGGACGCTAATCCCTCCACTTCGGCCCAGACCCCGTCGGCGCGATTCTGAACCCAGCCGGAAAGACGGTGCCTCTGGGCCGTCCGGTAAATGAAGGGGCGGAACCCCACCCCTTGAACGATCCCCGAAAAAAGGTAACGAATCCTCTTGATCACGGCCGGGACTTGCGGAAGGCCTCCACCTGGCCGGTCAGCCACTGAATCCAGGGGGCCAGGCCCTCCCCGGTCTTGCAGGAAACGGTGAAGATGGCCAGCTTGGGATTGATGGCCAGGGCGTCCCTTCTGGCCTTATCCAGGTCGAAATCGACATAGTCCAGAAGATCCATCTTGTTGATGATCAGGGCCGACGATTCATGGAACATCAGGGGGTACTTCATGGGTTTGTCGGCTCCTTCCGGGGTGCTCAGAATCATGACCTTGCAGTTTTCCCCGACGTTGAACTCAGCCGGGCAGACGAGGTTCCCGACATTTTCCGTGATCAGCAGGTCGATGCCGCTCAGATCGAAATTCGGGAGGGCTTCCCGGACCATGTTGCCGTCGATGTGGCAGGCGCCGCCGGTGTTGATCTGCGTGACCGGGATATCCAGCCTGGCGATCCGTTCGGCGTCGCAGGTGTCCTGAATGTCCCCTTCGATGACCGCGATGCGGTACCGGGCGCGGAGGGCCTCGATGGTTCTTTCCACGAGGGTCGTTTTCCCCGCCCCGGGGGAACTCATCAGATTGATGACGAACACGCCGTTCGCATCGAAAAGGGAACGGTTATCCCGGGCGATGCGGTCGTTGGCGTCCAGAATGTTCTTAACGGTTTTGATAATCATCAGCCAGTCTCCTTCTCATTGAGGTGGTATTTGTAATAGGCGGCGCAGGTTCCCTCCGACGAGACCATGCAGGGGCCGATCGGGTTGACAGGGGTGCAGACCGTCCGGAAGAGGGGGCATTCTTTCGGCGTCTTGATGCCGCAGAGGATGTCGCCGCAGGAGCATCCCTTCGGGTCTTCCGAGACGAATTCGGGAACGACAAACCTTCTTCGGGCATCGAAATCGCGGTAGGCCTCCCGGGGGTTGAGCCCGCTGCCGGGAATCCAGCCGATTCCCCGCCATTTTGCCGTGACCGTTTCGAAGACCTCCTCCATCACCTCCCGGGCCTTTTTGTTGCCCTCCGGCCTGACGCCGCGGGTGTACTGGATAGCCACCTCGAACTGCCGGCTGTCGATCTGTTCCAGAATCATGGCAATGCCCTGAAGAATGTCGACGGGTTCGAACCCCGTAATCACGGCGGCCCTTTGCGCCCGGATAACCGGCCGGTAGGCGTCGGCGCCGATGATGATGCTGACATGGCCGGGACAGAGAAAGCCGTCGATTCTCAAATCAGGTGAATCGACGAGGATCTGGAGGGCCGGTGGAATGATCTTGTGGACCGACAGGACGGTGAAATTCCTAATCTGCCTGGCTTTAGCGGTTTTCAGGGTGGCGGCGATGGTGGGCGCCGTTGTTTCGAATCCGATTCCCATGAAGACGACGTCCATCTCCGGATGCGCTTCGGCCAGGCCCAGGGCGTCCAGGGGCGACAGGACAACCCGGACATCGGCTCCCCCGGCGCGGATCATCTGCAGGGTGATCCCTCCGGATGCGGGGACACGGAGCATGTCCCCGAAACTCGTGAAAATGACATTTTCCTGCTTGGCCAGATACAGGGCCGCATCGATCTCCCCGGTGGAGGTGACGCAGACGGGACAGCCCGGACCCGAGAGGAGCCGGATATTGGAAGGCAGCAGTTCGCGGATTCCGAACCGGCCGATGGCCGCGGTATGACTGCCGCAGATCTCCATGATGGCGATATTTTTCTGAATTTTACGTGCCAGGTGTTCGATCCGCCGGAGAAGTCCTTTCGCCAGCTCCGGGTCACGGTACTCATCAATATATTTCATGATCGATCAGTTCCTTGAGGAAAGCGAGTTTCTCTTTTGCGAGATCCTCGTCCACCTTGTGGATGGCATAGCCCGCATGGCAAATGACGTAGTCACCCAGGCCGACATCCTCGTCGACGATGTCCAGACAGACCTCGCGGTGGGTGCCGCCGATATCGATGACGGCGAAATTGTTTTCATCGATGGAAATGATCCGGCCGGGAAATCCGATGCACATGCGCTATCCTTCAATATTTATAAGTTATAAGTTTACAGATTGACGTTTTCATACTCAGTAATCCATCCCCTCCCCTCGCGGGAGGGGATGAAGGGGAGGGGGATAAGCTTCTGATACCACTTTGCAGTTTTTCACCCCACCCTGACCTTCCCCCGTCAGAGGCTGTGTCATAATGTCATTCTGAGCCGTCAGGCGAAGAATCTCGTTTTTTTTACATCCTGTTATGATTAGATTCTTTACTTCGTTCAGAATGACCTCAAACGTCAATCGGGTATTACGACACAGCCTCTCAAGGGGGAGGGAACCATATTACAGGGTATTACACTTACAAAACCAGTGATAAATCATTCTGAATATGGGAACTCATAAATGATGCGTATTCCATCGCCAATTTATAAACGAAAGCCGTCCTGTCAATCCACTTCCATCTCGATCAGCCGGAGTTCTTCCGTGCCGCCGGTCAGGGTGACATCCTGGCTGCGGCAGCTGGGGCATCGGTCCCATGCCCCGTCCATGGCGGCTTCCCGACCGCAGTCGAGGCAGCGGATACGGGCGGGGAGGATTTCGAAGTCGAGAATCGCCCCCTCGGCTTTCGTGCCGGCGGATTGAATGGAAAACGCGAATTCCAGGCATTGCCGATCCAGGCAGGAAAGCCGGCCGAAACTAAGCTTGAGCGAATTGACACGGCAGAAGCCATCCGTTGCGGCGCAGTCTTCCACGATATCCAACAGGGACTGGATCAGGGCGAGCTCATGCATGGGCCGTCTTCTCCGGAACAATCCCCAGGTGTGCCAGCTCCTGGAGGAGAAAATCTTCCAGGACGGGAAATTTTTCTTTCAGAATCGATGTCATTTCGGGATTCAAGTCCTTGTATTGATCCGGAACGATGCAGAGAAACGTCGTTTCCGGCATTTCTCCCAGCATATCCGCCTTGCACATGACATCGGCGAACTTGACTTCGTGTGCCGAGGTCGGCGGCGGCAGGTGGATTTCCATTTCCTCCTTCGAAAAGCGGTAAATATGGCCCGGTGTGTCGTCGATTTTCAGCACGTCGATGACGATCAGGTGTTCGCAGCTGCAGATCGTATCGAGAAGGACGTAACCGAGGGTGCCGCCGTCCACCAGGAGGACGTTTCCGGGGACATCGTAACGGTTTGAAAACCAGCGTATAAAATGGACCCCGAAGCCTTCGTCTCCCATGAGAATGTTACCCAGGCCCAGAACGGTAACATATTTCCGGTTTCCGGAACAGGGGAAAGGAGGGGAATTGCTTTCTCCTCCTTTCCGAGAAATCGGTTTTTCCTGATGATCGCTCATTTCCTGCTAGGGATTTGCCTTTTTGAACCGGTTTCCGCTGATCATGGAGGAGACGGTGCCCTCCTTGAAGATCACGTCGTACCAGAAAGCCATGTAGACATGGACGACGATGAACAGGATGAATGCCCAGGTCAGGATATGGTGAATCCACCGGACGCCGGCCAGGCCGCCCATCAGGTTTTCCAGGGGTTTCACGAACAGGTAGACGATGGCCGTAAAACCGGCATGGTAACCCGCACCCATCAGGATCAGGCCGGTGAGGACAATAAACAGCACCATGACCATGAGGCCGCCGTAGGCGATGGACTGCATGGGGCCGTAAAGGAACTTGTGTTCCGGAGGATCCCTGGAGATCAGGGCGTAAAACTTCAGCTGTTTGATCGTGTTCGGCCAGTCCGTGAAGGCGAAGAAATCCTTCCAGTCGGCGTGGAACTTCGAAAAGAAGGCCAGGTAGATACGCCAGATGAAGAGGAAGGTGAGGAATATGCCGAACAGGATGTGAACAAAGCGCACATTCCCCATGAGAAACTTATCAACCGTTTCCCCGTGCAGGATGCTGAAAGGATCGGCGATATAGAAGCCCGTCACGATCAGAACCGCGATCGAGAAAGCCATGCTCCAGTGGTTGAGCCGCATGGCGACGGTCCACTCTTTCACGACTTGTCTTGTCTCCTTCATGGGAGTCCCCCTTTCCTCAGGCAATCCTGAACTCCCGGATCCGGTCCGACTTCGGGTCGATAATGTGAACGGCGCACGCCATGCAGGGATCGAAGGAGTGGATGGTTCTCAGAATTTCAAGCGGTTGATCGACATTGGCCAGCCTCGTACCGACCAGGGACTCTTCGTAGGGTCCGCGATTTCCGGCCTTGTCCCGGGGCGAGCAGTTCCAGGTCGAAGGAACAACGGCCTGGTAATTGGCGATCACCCGGTTGTCGATGCGAATCCAGTGTCCCAGGGCGCCGCGGGGCGGTTCCGTCAATCCGCGGCCTTCGCCCTTTTCGGGAACGTTGCAGGGTGTCCAGAAGCGGGTGTCGCCTGCCTTCTGGTTGGCCACCAGTTCGTTGATCCAGCCGGCGATGTGACTGCCGACATACTTCGTTTCCAGGGCGCGGGCCGCCGTTCTGCCCAGGGTGGAGAAAAGCGCCGTCGCGGGAATGCCGAGGGTCTGCAGCGTACCGTCCACGAGGCCCCTGATTTCTTCGTTCCCGGAGGCGTAGGCGACCAGCACCCGTGCCAGTGGGCCGACTTCGTAAGGCTGCCCATCGTAGCGGGGGGCCTTGCACCAGGAATACTTTTCCTGGCCGGCCAGGTTGCCCCGGCTGTTGTAGCCCGTGTATTCGGGTTCCGTTGTTCCCACATAGGGATGCTCCGGTTCTGAACCCCTGTACCAGGCATGTGTCGCCTCTTCCGTGATCCTGGCCTCGTCGATCGGCAGGACCTTGGAGAGGTCGCGGCCCTTAATGATTCCCCGGGGGAACAGGAGCCTGTTCCAGTCGTCGTCCTGGGGGAACCCACCGTAGGCGAGGTAGTTGGGCACGCCCGCGCCGATGCCGGCCGCACCTTCACCTTTGTAGTAGGTGGCGGCGAGCAGCACGTCCGGAATATAGGCCGTATCGACGAAGTTGTTCAGTTCCTTGAGGCGGAACAGGTATTCGCCGAGCCTCGATGCATCCATGGCGTCCATGACGGAGGTTACGCCGCCGACGACCAGCGTCTGCGGGTGGGGATTCTTTCCGCCGAAAATGGCCATCATCTGGGCACCGAGCTTCGATACCTGCAGGGCATCCAGGTAATGGGACAGGATGATCAGGTTGGCTTCCGCCGGCAGCTTGTAGGAGGGGTTTCCCCAGTAGGCGTTGGCGAAGGGGCCCAGGCGGCCCGACTGGACGAATTTGGTCAACCGGGTCTGAACGGCTTTGTAGTGTGTCTCCGAGCAGTTGTAAGGATTTTCGCAATAGGCTTTGGCCATGTCGACCGCTTTTTTCGGATCCGCCGAGAGAGCGTTGACCACATCGACCCAATCCAGGCCGTGAAGATGATAAAAATGCATGATGTGGTCGGTCAGATACTGGGCGCCGTTGATCAGGTTGCGGATGATTCTCGCGTTTGCCGGCGGCTTGACGCCGAAGGCGTCTTCGCAGGCGAGGATGCTGGCCTCGTAGTGTGCGTAGGTGCAGACCCCGCAGAATCTCTGGACCATCAGACCCGCGTCCCGGGGATCACGGCCCTTCAGAATGGTTTCAATCCCGCGCCAGAGGGTAATGCTGCTCCAGGCGTCCCGGATGACCTGATTGTCATCGACCTCGACTTCTATTCTTAAATGCCCCTCGATCCTGGTAATGGGATCGACAACGATTCTTTTGGCCATGCTGTTCCTCCCGAATGTAATTTCACCAAAGATTAGCTGTTATTTGTCGTCTTTGTGCACGGCGGATGTGAGTCCTGCGTGGAGCGCGATGCCCGCAACCGTTGCCGCGAGAAGGGCCGTGCCGATCGTATCGACCGTTTTTTCGCCGCCGCCGATGGTATCCTCGTGAATCGGTTTCTCCAGGGGTTTCATCGTGTCCCAGAAACCCGGTTCCGTGCAGCCCATGCAGCCGTGTCCGGCCATGACGGGCCAGGAGATGGCGTTATTGAAACGTACGCGGCTGCAGTTGGCGAAGGTATAGGGGCCCTTGCAACCGACCTTGTACAGGCACCAGCCTTTCTTGGCCCCTTCGTCGCCCCATTCCTCTACGAATTCAGCTGCGTCGTAGTGCGGTCTGCGCTCGCAGTAGTCGTGGATTCTCTTGCCGTAGGCCCAGACCGGTCTGCCCAGGGAATCCAGGGCGGGGAGGCCGCCGAACAGGAGGAAGTGGAGCACCGTGCCGACAAAATTCGTCGGATTGGGCGGACATCCGGCGATATTGACCGTCGAAATGCCAAGGGCTTTGCCGACCCCGACACAGTCCGTCGGGTTCGGATCCGCCGCGGGGACGTTGCCGAAGGCGGAACAACTGCCGATACAGATCGTTGCACCGGCTTTGGCCGTGACCTCCTTCGCCAGCTCCAGCCCTGTCTTTCCCTTGGGTCCCAGGGTCAGGTACTTACCGTCCAGCCCCAGGGGAATGGCCCCTTCGATGACGCAGATGAACTTGCCCGGGAAATCGGCCAGGGCTTTCTCCAGATTCGCTTCTGCCTGGTAACCGGCTGCCGCCATCAGCGTTTCATGGTATTCCAGCGAAATCGTA
>JAGVTI010000304.1 GCA_019136935.1 Deltaproteobacteria bacterium | reverse complement strand
TCCTACGTGCTTTCCCGGATGGTCGAGGACGGTTACATCACGGCGCAGCAGCAGGAGGAAGCTCTGCGGGCCCCCATCCAGCTCCGCTCCGTCCGGCCCAAACAGAAAATCGCCCCGTACTTCATCGAAAACGTAAGACGTTACGTTCAAGGCAAGTATGGAAGCGACGTCTTGTACAAGGAAGGGCTTGAAATCTACACAACGCTGAACATTTCGATGCAGAAAAGCGCCAATGAAGCCATGGCAAGGGGACTCCGGGAAATCGAGGCCCGGGGAAACGATAAAAAGGAACCCGTCCAGGGAGCCCTGTTGTGCATGGACGCCAAAACCGGAGCCATCCGGGCCATGGTGGGAGGACGCGATTTTTCACGGAGCGAATTCAACCGGGCCACCCAATCCATCCGGCAGCCGGGATCGGCATTCAAGCCCCTTATCTATACGGCGGCCTTTGACAAGGGCCTGACGCCGGCAACCCGCCTGGAGGACTCGCCGATCGCCTTCGAAGATCCTTCCCAGGAAGACGGCTTCTGGAAACCGAAGAATTTCGACGGCAAGTTTTTAGGTCCCATTACCCTAAGAAACGCCCTGGTCCATTCCCGAAACGTTATCACCGTGAAGCTGCTTCAGGAAATCGGCGTCGATTACGCAGCGGCGTACGCGACCAACATGGGCATCACCTCGCCCCTTGCGAAAAATCTTTCCCTTGCCCTGGGATCCTCCGGTGTCACGCTGCAGGAGATGGTCCGGGCCTACGGGGTCTTGGCCAACGGGGGCAAGCGGGTCGTTCCCTACTTCATCAAGAAAATCGTCGACCGGACGGGACAGGTTTTCGAAGAAAACCAGGTTGTCGAGGAACAGGTGATCGATCCGAGGATTGCCTTTCTGACCACCCATGTGATGCAGGACGTCGTTGAAAGCGGAACAGGCACCCGGGTCAAGAGCATCAACCGCCCCGTGGCGGCCAAGACCGGTACCACCAACGACAACCGGGATGCCTGGTTCATCGGGTTCACCCCTTCTTTCGTCACGGGGGTCTGGGTCGGTTTCGATAAAACGGAAACCCTGGGTAAAGCGGAAGTCGGTGGCCGGGCCGCGGCTCCAATCTGGCTGTATTTCATGGAAAAGGCCCTTCAGGGCTATCCCGTGGAAGTGTTTCCCGTTCCTGAAGGGATTGTGTTCGTTAAGATCGATCCAGAAACGGGCCTGACCGCCAGGTCAAATGCAACCGGAACGATTTTCGAGGCTTTTCTGGACGGCGCCGCCCCCGATAACGGGGATCTCATGAATCCAGATCTGCTCCCCGAGGGGATTTTTCGGAACAGCGATACCTTACCCTATTAATTTCCACTCGTTAGCCGGAAAAGCCGCTAAAAAAATATTGACAATCCCCTTGTCCTGGCGTATGGAACAGGGAAAGTTTACTTTTTTTGGAAAAAGGAATGATGGAAAATAAACGGAAAAGCACCGGAAGGTGTTTGTTTCTGGGCGTAGTCATTTTAGTTATCGTACCCAAGGGGACTGCAGCTCGGAAGCTTTAGACAAGAAAAAAAACATCCCGGCCGCGGTCCCCCCAGAGGTACCGCGGCTTTTTGTTTCAAAAGGCCGCTGAAGGATTTTAGCGGTTTTTTTTTAAGCCTGCCTTCGGAAAATTTCAGAGAAACCGTTGCAAAGCAGGTTGCCACAAATGAATCAAAAAGACTGACCCCTCCGTTTCCATGCAGAGAAACGATGAGGGCCGATCTCTCGGAATAGGAGGCCTAAAAAATGAAGTTGAAGGGAACGCAGATCCTTTTCAAGGTGCTGGAGCAGGAAAAGGTGGATACCATTTTCGGCTATCCGGGGGGAGCGGTGCTCGATATTTACGACGAATTATATAAAACCCGGCTGCGGCATATTCTGGTGCGGCATGAGCAGGGGGCGGTCCACGCGGCCGACGGCTATGCCAGAGCTTCGGGACAAGTCGGCGTGTGCCTGGTGACATCGGGACCCGGAGCAACCAATACGGTTACGGGGATCGCCACGGCGAACATGGATTCTATTCCCATGGTCGTCTTCACCGGTCAGGTATCCACGGCCTTAATCGGCAACGATGCGTTCCAGGAATGCGATATTACGGGCATCACGAGACCCTGTACGAAACATAACTTCCTCGTCCGCAATATCGAAGATCTGACGGAAACCATCAGAAAAGCCTTCTGGATCGCACGCTCCGGCCGTCCGGGACCGGTTCTCGTCGATCTTCCGAAAAATGTCATGGCCGCGGAAACGGAATTCAACCCCGAACCTCCGAAACGCCGGAAAATGGATGTCGCCTATGAACCCGTACCGGAAACCTACGAAGAAATTCTGAGGATGATCCAGGAAGCGGAAAGACCCGTTCTCATGATCGGCGGCGGAATTATCCTGGGCGGCGCTTCTTCGGAATTGACGGCTTTTGCACGAAAATTGCGGCTCCCCGTCACGGGGACCCTGATGGGGCTGGGAGCTTTCCCGGGCACGGACCCCCTGTGGCTGGGGATGGTGGGAATGCATGGTACTTACTATGCCAACATGGCTGTCTGCAATACCGATCTTCTGATTATTATCGGGGCCCGCTGCGACGACCGCGTGACCAGCAAAATCGACTGTTTCGCTTCCGGAGCGAAAATTATCCATGTCGATGTGGACGAATCGTCCATCGAGAAAAACGTCGCCGTGGATCTGGCTCTCGTCAGCGATGCAAAAAGGGCCCTCGGACACATGAATCGGATGATCGAAGACCGGCATTTTGAAATCAACACCCGGAAGCGAGAGGACTGGTTGAACCGGATCACGGACTGGAAGCACCAGGAACCGCTGATGTATGAGCAGGATGACCGGATCATCAAGCCGCAATACGTCATCGAAAAGCTCTACGAACTCACGAAAGGCGAAGCGATCATCACAACGGAAGTGGGACAGAACCAGATGTGGGCGGCCCAGTTCTACCATTTTGACCGTCCCCACACTTTCATCTCTTCCGGAGGACTGGGAACCATGGGGTACGGGCTGCCCGCCGCCATCGGCGCTCAGTGCGCCCTGCCGGACAAGCTCGTGGTCGATATCGCCGGAGACGGCAGCATCCAGATGAACATCCAGGAAATGGCGACCGCCGTTCAGTACAATCTGCCTGTAAAGGTGGTCCTGCTGAATAACGGTTTTCTGGGGATGGTTCGTCAATGGCAGGAGCTCTTTTACGAAAAGCGGTACTCCCAGACCGACATGACCTATCAGCCCGATTTTGTAAAGCTGGCCGAGGCATACGGGTGGGTCGGTTTGAGAACCGATAGTCCGGCGGAAGTGGCGGATATGTTAAAACAGGGAATGAACACCCCCCGGCCGGTTTTGATGGATTTCCGTGTGGATCGTGAAGAAGGGGTTTACCCCATGGTGCGCCCCGGAGCAGGGATCAGTGAAATGACCCTGTTTCCACGGAAAAAATGCGTGTAAACAATCGATAAGAGGATAAATTTATGGAAAGGAAAGAGCACATCATCTCGCTTCTGGTGAAAAACGCGCCCGACGTTCTGGCCCGCATTGCAGGAGCGCTGGGAGGAAAGGGTTACAATATCGAAAGTCTCTGCGTAAACGCCACGGCGGATTACAATGTATCCAAGATCGTTCTGACGACCCGGGGGAACCTGGCGACCCTGAACAGGATCGAGAAGCTTCTCAACAAGCTGATCGACGTGATCCAGGTGGACGTGGTGAATCCAGACCGGTTCGTCGAAAAGGAATTAACCCTGGCGAAAATCAAGATCGCCGAAGAATTTCGCTCGAAAATCGCCGTAGATATTGACAGTTACAAATGGAAAGTTGTATGGCTGAATGGCGATTATCTGATTCTGGAAGTCACGGCGGACAAGGATGAAATGGATCAGATTCTACAGCATCTGTCCGAACTGGGCATGGTCGAGTACACCCGGACGGGCACCATCGTTATCGAACGTTAGGAAACGGCCCGCCGCGATGAAAAGAGGCGGACGGAAGGAAAACCGAAATAATCTATCGATAATTGTTCATGAACAAGGAGGAACGGTATGGCAAAAATCAATTTTGGCGGCGTTTGGGAAGATGTAACAACCCTGGAGGAATTTCCCCTGGCAAAGGCGAAAGAGGTTCTGAAAAATGAGACGATCGCCGTCATCGGCTATGGGATACAGGGCCGTGGGCAGTCATTGAACATGCGGGATAACGGCATCCGTGTCATCGTCGGGGAAGGCGATTATTCGTGGAACAAGGCGATTGAAGACGGCTTTGTCCCCGGCGAAACGTTGTTTTCTCCCATTGAGGCCGCCAAAAGGGCGACCATTATCCAGTACCTGCTCTCCGACGCCCAGCAGAAGGAAATGTGGCCGGAAATCAAGGCCTGCCTGAAAGAAGGGAACGCCCTGTATTTCTCTCACGGTTTTTCCATCGTCTACAAGGAACAAACCGGTGTCATTCCGCCCCCCGATATCGATGTGATTCTCGTGGCCCCGAAGGGTTCGGGAAGAACCGTCCGGACGAATTTCCTGGACGGCAGCGGAATCAACTCCAGTTACGGTGTATTCCAGGATTTCACGGGACGCGCCACGGAGAGAACATTGGCGGTCGGAATTGCCATCGGCTCCGGTTACCTTTTCCCCACGACATTCGAAAAGGAAGTCTACAGCGATCTGACGGGGGAAAGAGGCGTCCTGATGGGCTGCCTGGCCGGAGTCATGGAAGCCCAGTACAACATCCTGCGTGAAAACGGGCACAGCCCGTCCGAAGCCTTCAACGAAACGGTGGAGGAACTGACCCAGAGCCTGATCCGCCTGGTCGCGGAAAACGGAATGGACTGGATGTATGCCAACTGCAGCACAACGGCTCAGCGGGGGGCTCTGGACTGGAAGAATCGTTTCCGGGATGCCGTCGCTCCGGTTTTCGCCCAGTTATACAAGAGCGTCCTTACCGGTGAGGAAACCCGCATCGTCCTTGAAGCGGGAAATTCTTCCGATTACCGGGAACGCCTGCAGAAGGAGCTGGAAGCCATTCGCGACAGCGAGATGTGGCAGGCCGGTGCGGCCGTCCGGGCACTTCGGCCCGAGCGGAGAAAAAAGGATTGATCCGGTCCTGAAGGGAGAAACGCATGAGAAGTGACCTGATGAAAAAGGGCCTGGAACGGGCCCCCCATCGCTCCCTTTTGAAGGCGATGGGCTACACGGACGAGGAGATCGCCCGTCCCCTGATCGGGGTTGTGAACTCGGCCAACGAGATCATTCCCGGACACGTCCATCTCAACACCATCGCCGAAGATGTCAAGGCCGGCATCCGTCTGGCCGGTGGGACACCGATCCTGTTCCCCGCCATCGGCGTATGTGATGGAATTGCCATGGGCCACACGGGAATGAAATATTCCCTTGCCAGCCGGGAATTGATCGCCGATTCCACGGAAGTGATGGCCATGGCCCACCCGTTCGACGGCCTGGTCCTGATTCCCAACTGCGACAAGATCGTACCGGGCCTGTTGATGGCGGCTCTCCGCCTCAATATCCCGGCCGTGTTTGTCAGCGGAGGCCCCATGCTGGCCGGTACACGCCGGGATGGCACGTCGGCGGATCTGATCAGTGTTTTCGAAGGCGTCGGCGCCGTCCGGGCGGGAAAAATGACCCAGAAAAACCTGAAAACCCTGGAGGACTGTGCCTGTCCCGGTTGCGGATCCTGTTCCGGCATGTTTACGGCCAATTCCATGAACTGCGTCACCGAAGCCCTCGGTCTGGGACTCCCGGGAAACGGCACGATTCCCGCAGTCCACGCCGCCAGAAGACGACTGGCGAAACAGGCGGGGATGAAGGTGGTGGAACTCGTAAAGAAGGATATCCGGCCCCGGGACATCGCCACCCCGGACGCGTTCAGGAATGCCCTGGCCGTCGATATGGCCCTGGGTTGTTCAACCAACACGGTCCTCCATCTCCCGGCCATCGCCCATGAAGCGGGAATAAAACTGGATCTGGACCTGTTCAATGAAATCAGCAAGAAAACCCCGAATCTCTGCCACCTGAGCCCGGCGGGAGAACATCATGTCGAGGACCTCGACCTGGCGGGCGGCATCCAGGCGGTCATCAAAACCATTGCCGATTTGGGAATCATTCATCAGGACGCCCTGACCGTGACGGGAAAAACCGTGGGGGAAAACATCCGTGAAGCAAAGGTGTACAACGACGAGGTGATCCGCCCCCTGAACCGTCCCTACAGCCGTGAAGGAGGCATCGCCGTTCTGAGGGGCAATCTCGCCCCCGACGGAGCCGTCGTGAAGCAGTCGGCCGTGGCGGACGCAATGCTGGTGAACGAGGGAACAGCCCGCGTTTTCGACAGCGAAGAGGCGGCCATCACTGCCATTTTAGACGGCCGGATCAAACCCGGCGACATCGTGGTAATCCGCTACGAAGGCCCGAAAGGGGGACCCGGGATGCGGGAAATGCTGTCTCCGACCTCGGCCATCGCCGGAATGGGCCTGGATACATCCGTCGCCCTGCTCACGGACGGCCGCTTCAGCGGCGGAACGAGAGGCGCGGCAATCGGCCATATTTCTCCCGAAGCTGCAGAGGGGGGACCCATCGCACTCGTCAGGGAAGGCGATCGCATCGCCATCGATATTCCGGCCAAGACACTGACCCTCAAGGTGAGCGATGAAAAATTGAAGAAGAGAAAAAAAGAATTCGTTCCGCCGGAACCGGCCATCAAAACGGGATATCTCGCCCGTTATGCGAAACTGGTCACATCGGCCGGTACGGGGGCGATTTTCAAGGAATAGGATCTGGAAAACTGGAAACGGGCTGTATCCCCTGCCCTGAAGCCGGCAGGGGATACAGCCCGTTCCTTTGTCACATTTTACAGGGCTTTCACATTGACCGCGGAAAGGCCCTTCTGACCCTTCTCAATGTCAAAGCTGACGCGCTGGCCTTCCTGCAGGGTTTTGAATCCAGAGCTCTGAATGGCGCTGAAATGAACAAAAACATCTCCGCCTTCGTCCTTTTCAATGAAGCCGAAACCCTTCTTATCATTGAACCACTTTACTTTTCCTTCTGACATCGCTTGCATCCTCCTTTCTTCAATTTTCAAGATTCAAGTCGGATCGCAACCGCGGCAGAAAGAAAAAAAACCACCCGCATCCCAAAAACACGATGCACAGGTGGCCCACCTTACTTCTAAATTGTTTAAATCCAACTCTTGCTTTCTCCCCATCCGATACTGCTGAATGGCTTACTATAAAAACTTAATGCGATTTATACAGGGCATCCAACGGGATGTCAATGAAATTTTATTCGTCGTACAAAAAATATCCATGTCTAAATTTTTTGAATTTGATGTCCCTGCAACGGAATCGACACATAGCGGTTTAAAAACTCGAATGAAATGATAAATATTTCATTTGCATAATCTGTTTTTACCACGTGACCTTCGATCCCCTTGAAAGGCCCGTCAACGATCACGGCGGCCTCTCCCAGACGGGGATACTGAATTTGCCGGATATCGTTTTCCGAGGCGACCAGCTTATAGATGGTATCCATGGTCTTCTCAGGAACAGCCGCGGGAGGCCCGTCCTGCCGGTTTCCCAGGATGCGGACAACCCCGGCCGTTTTCAGGATTTCAACCATTTTCGCATTGTCCAGATCGTCGACACGGATGAAGAGATATCCTGGAAACAGGGGAACGATTATTTTCTTTTTCCGATCTTTCCTCCGGCTCCAAACGGAAAT
>JAGVTI010000338.1 GCA_019136935.1 Deltaproteobacteria bacterium | reverse complement strand
AGAAATGCCCCTTTGATGACGGAGGTTGCTGCACTTCAACAGGTGCCCGATTCTCTGATTATGAAAGAACTGATGAATCTGGTTTTCACAGGAAGCGATGTCTGATACAGTGTGATTCATAGCGTCACCTTTTGTGTTTATGTGTTTTGTTTGGTAGCAAAACCTATATATCACACTTTGTGACGCTATACTATTAATTATTACAATATGTTACATCATTATTAGCCCTGCGAAAGTTGAGTAATATGACTGATCTTAGTGGAGAGGAATAATTGCAAGTAATGAATTGTTCTGAGGATGATTTGATCATGATCTCGGCACTTACCCATTATTCCTTTTGTCCGCGGCGTTGTGCACTGGTTCATATCGAACAATCATGGGCGGAAAACCGTCTGACCGCCGAAGGCCGCGATGGGACCTGGCGGCCCTTTCCCGTCGAATATAAACGGGGGAAACCGAAGGCGGACCTGTCGGATAAGATCCAGCTCTGCGCCCAGGCGATCTGCCTGGAAGAGATGCTTAACACGGCGGTTTCCTCCGGCGCCCTTTTTTACGGCAAGACCCGGCGCCGCCTGGATGTCCTTTTCGACGAAGTTCTCAGGCGGGAAACGGAGCAGACGGCTGCCGCCGCTCATGAACTGATTCGATCGGGGAGGACGCCGAAGCCGGTTTACGCAAAACGCTGCGACCGCTGTTCCCTGGTGGAGGAATGTTTGCCCCGGACAATGGAGAAAAAACGATCCGTGAAACGTTATTTGACAAGAATGCTGGGTGAATCGTGAAGAAGCACCTCAACACCCTTTTCGTTACCACCCAGGGGGCCTATCTGGCCAAAGAGGGCGAAACGATCGCCGTTAAGGTGGACAGGGAAGTCCGTCTTCGTCTGCCTGTCCATACCATCGGCGGCATCGTCTGTTTCGGTAATGTTTCCTGCAGTCCCTTCCTCATGGGGTTTTGCGCCGAAAACGGTGTCGGTATGAGCTTTATGTCCGAGCGGGGCCGTTTCCTGGCCAGGGTCCAGGGGCCCGTATCGGGCAATGTCCTCCTCCGGCGTGAACAGTACCGGCGGGCCGATGACGAAAAGGGGTCGGCGGATATCGCCCGGACCATGGTCATCGGCAAGATATCCAATTGCCGGACCGTCCTTCAACGCGCCCTCCGTGATCATGGGGAAAAGATGGAACAGAGCCGGCTTGATACGACGATCAAGCGTCTGGCCTATTACCTTGAGTTGCTTGCCGACGGCCATCCGCTCGATATTGTCCGGGGATACGAGGGGGACGCGGCCCATTCCTATTTTGACGTGTTTGATCATTTGATTGTGGCGCAGAAGGCGTCGTTTTCGTTTGATGAACGCAATCGCCGGCCGCCTCTGGACAATGTCAATGCCCTGCTTTCCTTTATCTACACCCTCCTCGTCCACGATATCCGTTCCGCCCTCGAAGGGGTGGGGCTGGACCCGGCAGTGGGTTTTCTGCACCGGGATCGTCCCGGCCGCCCCGGTTTGGCCCTCGATCTCATGGAGGAGTTCAGGCCCTTTTTGGCGGATCGCCTTGCCCTGTCGCTGATTAATCTGCGGCGGGTCCAGGGAAAGGGATTTCAGAAAACCGAGTCGGGGGGCGTCACGATGAACGATGAAACACGCAAGACGGTTCTGATTGCCTACCAGGAGAGAAAGCAGGAGGAGATTTATCACCCCTTCATCGACGAAAAAGTGGCCATCGGCTTGCTGTTCCATATCCAGGCGTTGCTGCTGGCGCGCCATATCCGGGGCGATCTGGACGGTTACCCGCCGTTCATCTGGAAATAGGGTAATTTAGAGAGAATACCTGAGGTGACGCATGCTGGTTTTGGTTAGTTATGATGTAGCGACCTCTGATGCGGGTGGTGCCCGCCGTTTGCACCGTGTGGCAAAAGTCTGTCAGAATTACGGCCAGAGAGTGCAGTACTCCGTGTTCGAGTGCCTTGTCGATCCGGCGCAATGGGCTGTATTCCGGCAGAAACTGATCAAGGAAATCGATCCTAAGTCCGATAGTCTGAGGTTTTATTTTCTGGGTGCCAACTGGAAACGCCGGGTCGAGCAT
>JAGVTI010000256.1 GCA_019136935.1 Deltaproteobacteria bacterium | reverse complement strand
GAGAGATTCCTGAGCTGTTCCCGCGATTCTTCCAGTTCCTGCTGGGCTCTTTTCTGCTCCGTGACGTCTTCGTAGGTCACGACGATTTTTCTCTCCCGGAGGGTGTTCCCGATGCGGGAGGCCTTCATCGTGCAGAGAATTTCGCTGCCGTCTTTTTTCCTTGCCGGAAATTCCGTCGTGTAGGTTCTCTGGGTTTCGAGGGCGGTGTAAAACCGGCGGGCGATTTCGTCGTAGTCCTCCTCGTTCCGGTAGAGGAGCCGGACGTCTTTGCCGATCAGCTCTTCCGGGCGCCAGCCGAAGACCTGTTCCACCGCGTTGTTGGCGAAAATGAAAACCCGGTTGTGCAGGCCGATCACCGCATGGGGAATGGCATCCAGGATGGAGGACTCCAGGGCTTCCAGTTCTTCCAGTCGGCTTCGTGCCTCCTTCTGTTCCGTCGTATTCATGGAATTGCCCAGGACGGCCCTTTTCCCCCGGTACTGAATGGACTTGACCGTTTCCATGATCCATTTGACGCGCCCCTCCTTGGTCAGGATCCGGAACTCGTAGGGAGAGAACCGCTGACCCTTCAGCATGCGGATGGCGTTTTTACGGGCCATCTTCCGGTCCGCCGGATGGATGATCGACGGCGGGTCCATGTTGAGCATCTCTTCTTCCGTGTAACCCGCATATTCCCGGATGTGGGGGTTGACGAACCGGAACCGCTTGTCCTGCAGAATATAGACGCCGACCTGGGAGCTGTTGGCGAGGGTCTTGTAGAGATCTTCCTCGGCGACGGGGGGCTCCGCCGGGCTATTGTTCCCTTTGATCCGGTTTTGCGAATGATTGATGCTAACGGCATGGCCGTCCGCCGGACGGCTTTCTTTCTCTTTCATTGTTGTTGGTCTCTTGTCGGGAGTTTAATCGAACCCAGTATAACCGCAATCTTTTTAAAAAGGAATCCCTCTTGCGGACAGTTGTGATAAAGAAGACCTTCGGGAAAGGGGAATGAGAGAAATGAAAATCAACATGCTCCATGGCTGGGATGTGACCTGCCGCGAAGCCGTGGGGATCCAGGAAATGCTGAAGGCCGGGTTGATCCTCCACGACGACCCCGGCGGTTTGCCGTTGGAGACGGTTGCCGGTGCGGATATCTCCTATTCACGGCATTCGGATCTCTTCTTTGCCGTCGTGATTCTCTTCTCGTACCCGGCGCTGGAGATTCTCGATGAGGCATTCTGGATGGAGCGGGTGAGTTTTCCCTATGTGCCCGGCCTGCTGTCCTTCCGGGAAGCCCCGCCTCTTCTCAAGGCCTTCGAGCAGTTATCGCACGCCCCGGATCTCGCCATTTTCGACGGCCAGGGCATTGCCCACCCGCGGGGGATCGGCCTGGCCTCCCACATGGGACTTTTCCTCGGCATACCGGCGATCGGCTGCGCCAAGAGCCGGCTGGTCGGGGAACATGAGCCGGTCGGGCCGGAAAAAGGGGACATGTCCGATCTCCTGTTCAAGGGTGAACCGGTCGGCAGGGTTCTGCGGAGCAAACGGAACGTCAAGCCCCTTTTCGTGTCGCCGGGCCATTTGATCGGTCAGGAACGTGCGACGGAAATCGTCTTGTCCTGTTGCCGCGGCTATCGCTTTCCCGAACCGATCCGGCGGGCCCATCTCCGGGTGAACGAACTGCGGGTTCAGCATTCCTGACGAAGCCGTAAAAAAAGTCCTGTTTAGCGGCATCCCTTTGTCATTTTGTCCTTCCGGGGAGTCTGTCCTTCCGGGGAGCGCCATTCCTTTGTCATTCTGACTGAGGAGCGCCATCCCTTTGTCATTCTGAGGAGCGGCAGCGACGAAGAATCTCAGGCGCACAAAGAAGAGATCCTTCGCTGTGCTCAGGATGACAACGGCGGTTATCGCTCAGGATGACATGGGTGGAGGCCCCTGCTTTCATCCCTGCGGCCCCGCGGAGTGAAGTTCCCGGTAGACGGCCATGACCTCCGTCCGGGTCAGGACGGCATCCACACGGTCGACGTACTTCAGGATATTCTCACGCCCGCCTTCTTCCCGGTCGATGAAGGCGATCACCCGGTCGATGACCAGGCCCGCTTCCCGCACCGCTTCGATGGCCGTGATGGTCGAGCCGCCCGTCGTGATGACATCGTCGAGAACCACGATCCGTTCGCCCTGCTGCAGGGTGCCTTCGATCTTGCTTTTCGTCCCGTGATCCTTGGCTTCCTTCCGCACCGTGAAGGATTTGATGGGTTTCCCCTCCTGGAAGGAGATTACCGACAGGGCGTTGGCGATGGGATCGGCGCCCAGTGTCAGGCCCCCGGCGGCGGTGATCGGGGTGTCTTTCAGCATCCCGAAAAGAACCTTCCCGATCAGGTTCATGCCTTCGGGGTCCATGGTGGTCGGTTTGCAGTTGAAATAGTAGTTGCTCTGCCTTCCCGATGCCAGGGTGAAGGGCGGGTTATCCCGGTACTGGAAAGATTTTTCCAGGACGATTTCGATCAATCGACGCTTTAAATCGGACATGTGGAACCTCCATTTTGAATGTATGTGCAGATCGGGACCGGGCTGTCTCAGGCCGGGTGACCGTTTCTGTCATTCCGATGGTCATCCCGGGTGAAAGTGCACATTTAAGTTGTCACTCTGAGCGAAGTGAAGCGTCCCGCTTCAATGAGATTCTTCGACTGGCGCCCCGGAACGACCTCGTTACACCGCCTCTTTAACAGGTGTCCTTTTCTCTGTGATTTGATTGGTTTGTCACCAGTTTCCCGACGACTTTCGCCGCTTCGACGCCGTCTTTCGCGTAATGGGCGCCGATGGACTCGGCGAATGCCGCCGTGACGACGGCGCCGCCGACCAGGAAGGGACTTTTCTCTCCCTTCGCCCGGGCCAGGTCGATTACCTCCTTCATATTCACCATGGTCGTCGTCATGAGTGCCGACAGGGCGACGACATGCGGATTGTGCCGTTCCATCGCCGAGACGATCGCTTCGGCCGCGACATCCTTTCCCAGGTCGATCACCTGGAAGCCCTGGTTCCGCAACAGGAGTGCGACAATGTTTTTGCCGATGTCGTGGATGTCTCCCTTGACCGTCGCGATGAGGACGAGCCCCTTTGCTTTGGCCCCGTCACCCTCGTCCAGAAGCGGTTCGAGGCAGGTCATGGCCTTTTTCATGGCCTCCGCACTGGCGATGAGCTGGGGGAGGAAATACCGTTTTTGTTCGAAGAGTTCCCCCACGCGATTGATGGCCGGGATCATGATTTCATTGACGAGCCGGGTGGGGGAGACGCCCTGGTCGAGGTTTTCCCGAACGACGCCGAGAATGTCCTCGCCGTTTCCCTCCAGGATGACCTGTGCGAGCCTTTCCAGGGGTGTCGCCTTCTCCGCAGGCTGTGCGGTCCCGGCCCCCTGTCCCTGCCCCGAAAAATGGGCGATATAGGCCGCCGCCTGGGGGTCGTGCCCGAGGAGCACGTCGCCGCTCCGCTTGACCGCCATCAGTTCGGCAATGGCCGGGTTGGCAATGGCCATGGTCAGGCCCAGCCGCTGGGCCATGGCCAGGAAGGCCGCATTGATCCAGCGCCGCTCCGGCATGCCGAAGGAGACGTTCGACAGGCCGACGATCGTCCGGCAACGGAACGTCCGGGTGCACCATTCGATTGTCCGGAGGGTTTCCACCGGTGCCGCCGGATCGGAGGCGACGGTCATGACGAGGCCGTCGACCACGATGTCTTCTTTCGTAAATCCGAAAGCCTCAGCCTGCTTGAAGATGTGGCGGATAATGGCGATCCGTTTTTCCGCCGTTTCCGGCAGCTCTTTCCCCGTCAGCGGCAGAAGGATGAACATGGCGCCGTATTTTGCGGCAAGGGGCAGCAGCCGCTCGAGCTTGTCCGGTTCTCCCGAGATGGAGTTGATCAGGGCCCGTCCCGGGTAGTGGCGCAGGGCCTTTTCGATCGTGTCGATATTGGACGAATCGATGACCAGGGGCAATTCCGTCGCCGTCGGCAGGAGATGCACGATATTTTTGATCGTCGTCTGTTCGTCGAGATGGGGGACCCCGATATTTACGTCCAGCAGATCCGCCCCGGCCTTTTCCTGATCCTTTGCCATCCTGCGGACCAGGGAGAGTTTTCCCGCCAGCAGTTCCTGCTGCAGGTCCTTTTTCCCCGTCGGGTTGATCCGTTCCCCCACGATGACCAACGGGTCGTCTGATCCGAATATTTTTGCTTTCCCGGCCGAACTGACGGCGCTGAGGGCTTTCCGCACCGGGGCGATGGGCGAATGGCCGGCGAGTGCCTTTTTCAGCGCCCGGATATGGTCCGGCGTCGTCCCGCAGCAGCCGCCGATGAGGTTGGCCCCGGAGTCGGCGATCCGCACGGTCTGTTCCGCGAAATCCCCGGAATTCATGTCGAAGAGGGTCGTTCCTTCGACCATGCGGGGCAGACCCGCGTTGGGCTTTGCCACGAGCGGTACCGTGGCATAAGGTTTCATGGCGGCGATGAAGGTGTTCATTGTGTCCGGGCCGGTGGAACAGTTGCAGCCCACGGCATCGGCGCCCAGGCTCTGGAGGGTGATCAGGGCGGCCAGGGGGGGCGTCCCGTTCAGGGTCCGGCCGTTCGGCTCGAAGGTCATGGTGACGGCGGTGAACAGGTCGGAGAGCTCTTTCGCGGCGATCAGGGCCGCCCGTGCCTCCTGGATGTCCATCATCGTTTCGATGACCAGGAGGTCGACGCCGCCGTCGATGAGTCCCCGGATCTGCTCCTGGTAGATTCGGACCGCCTCCTCGAAGGGGAGGTCTCCGAAGGGTTCGACAAATCGGCCCGTCGGCCCGATGTCCCCGGCGACCAGCGTTTTGCCGCCGGCGGCCTTTCTCGCCAGGGCCGCGAGTTTCCTGTTCGTCTCCCGGATGTCGTCCACCCGGTATTGATTCAGTTTGAGACGATTCCCGCCGAATGTGCAACTATAGATGATATCCGACCCGGCGTCGCCGTAGGCCTGGTGGATTTCCGACATGCCGTCGGGATTTTCCAGTGCCCACATTTCCGGGCAGGCCCCTGCGGGCATGCCTTTTTTCTGGAGTTCCGTTCCTGTCGCGCCATCCAGGATAAGAATGCGGTTTTTCAGAATGCGGCTGATGCGGCTTTTTTTATTCACGGTTCACTACGCTGGGTGCAGAGATTTGAGGATCTTGTCGATCCGACCTGGAGAACCACGCTTCTAAACCCGCTTTGTGAAAGCGGTTTTGCCGTCTTGATGAGGCAATCCAGAACGGGTTCTCCTATAGCAGAACCTTCCCCGGGTTGCAAGGATTACCAATATTCGGGGCGGATCCGCCTTCCCGCCGATTTTCCGGCATCGATTTCATCGAAAATATTTATTTATCCGGATCGACAAGGTTTTTCAACATTTTTCATCCCCGGCGCCCACACGGATCGTGATTGTCCCGTAAAAAGCCCGTTTGGGTCATTCCGAAAGGCGTCGACGACGAAGAATCTCCTGGAATATTGGATCGTTCTCGTTCTTTTAAGGTGACATGTGGAGTGCTTTTCGACTTTTTACGCCTTCATCGATCCCGGTCCTTATTTCCGTCTGTTAAAAATGCGGTTAAAGCTTGACATACAAGACGATTTCGGCAATATATTCCAACGCCGAAAGCAAAGTCCCTATTCCTCGCTTGGAGCGGTACAACATGAAATTTTGCCCTGATTCGATAGGGCGCAGCATCATCAATGACGAACCCGTAAAAAAAGTCCGTTTTTGTCATTCCGAGGAGCGCCGGCGACGAAGAATCTTCCGTAACATGCGGGATTCCTCTCGGAGTTTGTCCTTGAGCGCGGCGAAGGACTCCGGATAACAAGGGGAATGTTTTTTGACTTTTTACGAGGCCGTCATCAATAATAACAACAATAAAAACAAAGGAGCGGTATGCATCGTGGAAAAATCTTATAATCCTTATGAAAACGCACAGGCGCAATTTGACAAAGTAGCGGCAATTATCGGCATCGACGAAGGAACCCGGGATCTGCTTCGCCAGCCCTTGAGAGAGTTTCATGTCCTGATACCGGTGCATATGGATGACGGCAGTACGAAAGTCTTCAAAGGTTTCAGGGTTCAGCACAACGACGCAAGAGGTCCGGCCAAGGGAGGGATTCGTTTTCATCCCCACGAAACGGCGGATACGGTTCGGGCCCTTTCCATGTGGATGACGTGGAAATGCGCCATGGTGGACATTCCCCTGGGGGGCGGCAAAGGCGGCGTGATCTGCGATCCCCACAACTTGAGCGAAAACGAGCAGGAAGGGCTGTGCAGGGGATGGGTACGGCAGCTTTCAAAGGTCATGGGGCCGTACATTGACGTGCCCGCACCCGATGTCATGACCAGCGCAAAACACATGCTCTGGATGCTCGACGAATACGAGACGATTCACGGCGGCAGATACCCGGGGTTTATCACGGGAAAACCCGTCGGAATGGGTGGTTCTTTAGGCCGGACCGAGGCCACGGGGTACGGTGTGATATACGTCCTGCGCGAGGCGCTCAAGGACCTGGGCCTCAAACCGGAGAACACCACGGTCGGTTTCCAGGGGTTCGGAAACGTCGCCCGCTACGCGGCCCTTCTTTACAACAAGCTGGGCGGTACGGTCATCTCGGTTTCCTGCTGGGACAACAGCGCCAATCAGTCGTTCACGATCCGCAAGAAAGACGGCCTCGACATGACGATGCTCATGGGCATTACGAATTCCTTCGGGACCATCGACAGGGAAAAAGCCCTTGCCGCCGGCTGCGAGGTGCTTCCCGGCGATGAATGGCTCTCCCAGGACGTGGATGTCCTGATCCCGTCTGCGCTGGAAAACCAGATCACGCCCGCCAATATTGACAAGATCGGCAAAGGGGTTAAAATTATCGCAGAAGGCGCTAACGGCCCGACGACACCCGACGCGGATGAAATGATCAAGAAGCGGGGAATCTTTTTACTCCCCGACTTCCTGACCAACGCCGGGGGGGTGACATGCAGCTATTTCGAACAGGTCCAGTCCAACACCAATTTCTTCTGGGAAAAGGACGAAGTTCTCGAAAAACTGGACTACAAAATGACCGCGGCATACAGGGCCCTCTACGATCTTGCCCAGAGCAAGAATTTATACATGCGCGACGCGGCTTACGTCATTGCGATCAACCGTGTCGTCGACGCGGTGAAGATGCGCGGCTGGATCCGGTGACAGGCGTGCCGGAAGGGGGATAGGAAGCCATATCATATAAGACGGGATGACGATGACCGGCAAGGACGATGACCATAAGCGTGTTCTGGATTTATTGCAGGAACGCGCCAAGGAGTTGAACTGCCTCTACCGGGTGGACGAGATTCTGAATGACGGGAGTCTGTCCTTGCCGGAGGCGTTTGAGCGGATCATTGCGGCGGTTCCCGAAGGATTCAGATTTCCGGATATCTGCCAGGCCAGAATCGTTTATCAGAACTGCACGTATCAGCCGTCCGATTTCATGGGCTCGGATATATCCGAGAGCTCGAACATCAAGGTGGAAGGGAATGTCGTCGGTCTGATCGAGGTTCTCTACAAGCGGGAAGTGCCGGCGGTGGAAGACGGTTTTTTCCTCGACAAGGAACGGAAACTGCTGAAAACCATCGCCGACCGGGTCGGCCAGGCGATCATGCTTCGCCGCATGAAGCAGATATCGTTGGGCTGGAACGAATCCCTGCGCGACGCCGACAAAGGCAAAAGGGCTTCGGATCCGCAATGGAAGATCATTATCGAACTTCTTCTGCAAACCGATCCGGACATGCTGTCGCATGTGTGCAGAAAGATGGCCAACCGCCTGTCCTTCCATCCGTTGGCTTACGGTGATAAACCCGCCTTGCTCGGCGGCCGGGCGAACCGGTATTTCTGTTCGGGGGAGGTGAACGCCCCC
>JAGVTI010000085.1 GCA_019136935.1 Deltaproteobacteria bacterium | reverse complement strand
GCATACCCCGGGTTCCATTTCCATCTATCTTGACCGGGGAGGAAAACGCATTCTCTTCGGCCAGGACATTCACGGTCCCTTTAACCCGGCATTCGGTTCGGATATCGATATGTGGGCACGGTCCATGCGGAAGCTCCTCGATCTCGAGGCGGACATTCTCTGCGAAGGACATTTCGGGATCTTTCAGACGAAAGACAGGGTCAGAGAATACATTTTACGCTATTTGAAGGAATATGGGAAATTGCCGGTCAAATCAGACAGATGAGGTGAAAAATTGAAGAAACATCACAAGTTTTCCATCTGGTACATCCTGTTGGGCATCTGGTTTGTGATCCTTCTCCAGAATTACATCGCTTCCACGTACGCCGTTCCGACCATTCCCTACAGCCAGTTCATCACGCTCCTGCAACAGGGTAAGATCGGGGAGGTGGCCATATCCTCCAACCAGATCCAGGGAAAGTACAAACCGCCCCACACCGGTCCGCAAGGTGCGACGGAATTCAAGACCGTGCGGGTCGATCCGAATTTGTCCGCGGTCCTGCAGAACTATCGTGTCGTTTTCAAAGGGGAGATCGAATCAACCTTGCTAAGGGACGTGATTTCCTGGATATTTCCGATCGTGCTGTTTGTCGGCGTCTGGTTTTTCCTCATGAAACGGATGGGAGGACAGCAGGCCGGTTTCATGACCCTGGGGAAAAACAAGGCCAAAATTTACATGGAAAACGAGTTGAACGTGAATTTCAACGATGTGGCCGGCGTCGATGAGGCCAAGCAGGAACTTGTCGAAGTGATCGAATTCCTCAAGGAACCGAAGAAATTCACGGAACTGGGGGGGAAGATTCCCAAGGGGATTCTGCTGGTCGGCCCGCCGGGAACGGGAAAGACGCTTCTGGCCAAGGCGGTGGCCGGGGAGAGCGGGGTGCCTTTTTTCAGCCTGAGCGGTTCCGAATTCGTCGAGATGTTCGTCGGTCTCGGGGCGGCCCGGGTGCGGGATCTCTTTACCCAGGCCAAGGAAAAGGCCCCCTGCATCATTTTCATCGATGAGCTGGACGCCCTGGGCAAAGCCCGTGGGGTGGGAATGATGGGCGGCCATGACGAACGGGAACAGACCCTGAACCAGCTGCTCGTCGAAATGGACGGCTTCGATCCCAAAGCCGGCGTGATCCTTCTGGCCGCCACGAACCGGCCGGAAATTCTCGATCCGGCCCTATTGAGGCCGGGGCGGTTTGACCGTCATGTCCTGGTGGATCGGCCGGATAAAAAAGGCCGGGAGGAGATTTTGCGGGTTCATCTGCGCAATATCAAGACGGCGCCGGATCTGGATGTCGAAAAGCTTGCCGCCATGACGCCGGGCATGGTCGGGGCCGACCTGGCGAACCTGGCCAACGAGGCGGCCCTGCTGGCCGTGCGGCGGGGAAAGACGGTCGTGGGAATGGATGAATTCTCGGAAGCGGTCGAACGCATCATCGGCGGCCTCGAAAAGAAGAACCGTCTCATCAATCCGGCGGAAAGGGAAGCCGTGGCCTACCACGAAATGGGCCACGCCCTGGTGGCCCTGTCCCTGCCGGGAACGGACCCGGTCCAGAAAATATCCATCATTCCCCGTGGGATCGCCGCCCTGGGTTACACCATGCAGGTGCCGACGGAAGACCGCTTTCTCATGAAAAAGACGGAACTGATCAACAAGGTGGCGTCCCTGCTGGGAGGGAGGGCGGCCGAGGAAATCATCTTCGGTGATATCTCCACGGGGGCGCACAACGACCTGTCGCGGGCGACGGACATCGCCCGGAGCATGGTCATGGAATACGGCATGAGCGACAAGCTGGGGCAGGTCTACCTGTCCCGGAAATCCAGGCCCCTGTTCCTCGATACGGGGCTGCAGGAAAGCCGGGAGTTCAGCGAAGCGACGGCGGAGCTGATCGACCGGGAGATCAAAGCGATCATTGACCGGGAGTATCAGAAGGCGATCGCCATTCTGCAGGATAAAAAACAGGTCCTGACCAGGGGGGCGAAGCTCCTGCTCGAAAAGGAAAAGATCGACGGGGAAGAACTGCAGGCCCTGATCGATGAGGAAAATGCAAATAGAGCTTGACCTGGCGGGGGAGATTCGATTAAGAAAAGCGCGGTAAAAGGCCGGGTGATTTCCGGATTGACATCGGGCTCGTCATCAATTCTGCACATTCCATGCAGGCAAGTAGGGAAGCGGATCCCATTCCGTCATTCCGCTGAGGGGCGGCAGCGACGAAGAATCTCTTTGAAGAGCGACGCTTCGCCCAAAGTGACGGCTCATGGGAATTCTTCGCCGGTGCTCGGGATAACGGATCGAGGATTGTTCGACCTTTTACGAGTTCATTAACTTTGAGAAGGAGCCGTTGTGATTCCCCGTTACTCAAGAGAAAAGATGAGCCGGATCTGGGAGCCGGAAAACAAGTTTCAGACGTGGTTGGACATCGAAGTGACCGCCTGCGAAGCCATGGTGGAGCTGGGGCAGATTCCCCCGGAGTCGTTGAAGAACATCAAGGAAAAGGCCGCCTTCGACGTTCGCCGCATCGACGAGATCGAGCAGACGACCAAGCATGACGTAATCGCCTTCCTGACTTCCGTCACGGAAAAGGTCGGGGAGGACGGCCGGTTCATTCACATGGGGATGACCTCCTCCGACGTGCTCGATACGTCCCTGGCTATCCTGCTCAAACAATCGGCGGACATTCTCCTGGAAGATATCGACGCCCTCATCGCGGCGATCCGGAAGAAGGCGATGGAACACAAGGGAACCCTCATGATCGGCCGGACCCACGGCATTCACGCCGAGCCGATCACCTTCGGCCTGAAGCTCGCCATCTGGTACCAGGAAATGGTCCGGCACCGGGAAAGGATGTTCCATGCCCGCGATACGATCAGCTACGGGAAGATTTCCGGCGCCGTCGGGACCTTTTCCTTCATCGATCCCTTTGTCGAGGAATACGTCTGCCGGAAGCTCGGCCTGAAGCCCGCCCCGGTTTCGTCCCAGATTCTCCAGAGGGACCGCCATGCGGAATTTTTCACGACCCTGGCGATGATCGCCTCCTCCCTGGATAAATTCGCCCAGGAAATCCGGCTGCTGCAGCGGACGGAGGTCCGGGAGGCGGAGGAGTATTTCTCCCCCGGGCAGAAGGGTTCGTCCGCCATGCCTCACAAACGGAATCCGATCCTGTCGGAGAATCTTTCCGGTCTTTCCCGGCTCATGAGGTCCTATGCCCTGGCCTCCCTGGAAGATGTCGCCCTGTGGCATGAACGGGACATCAGCCATTCATCGGTTGAACGGGTTATCGGGCCGGATGCGACGATTCTTCTCGACTTCATGCTGGGTCGGTTCACCCGCATGGTCGATCAGCTCATCGTTTACCCCGAACAGATGCTGTTCAATCTGAACATGACCCACGGCGTCGTTTTCTCGCAGCTTGTGCTGCTGAAGCTTATCGACAGGGGAATGTCACGGGAAGGGGCTTACGCGGTCGTGCAGAGAAACGCCATGGCATCCTGGGAAAAGCACCTGGAATTCAAGGATCTGCTGAAAAAGGACGATCAGGTAACGGCCATCTTGACACCGGCGGAGATCGATGATGTCTTCCATGTCGAGAGATTCCTGAAACAGGTGGATTTCATCTTCAAGCGGGTTTTTGGCGAGAAATAGAAAATATCTGAGCAGAGATGGAAAAAAGGGGGGGCTTGAAAGCAAGCCCCCCTTGACGTTTTAAAGGAGAGGGAACAGGGAAAACAGCGTTTTAGGTGCCGGTTGGCTTTACCGTCCTGATAATACGGGTGTCCCGCAGCCAGTTCACGTCGTCTTTCTGGGGATAGTCGAGATTGTAGTGCAGTCCCCGGCTTTCCTTCCTCATCATGGCGCATGCCACGATCAAGGTGGCGACGGTTGCGATGTTCCGAAGCTCGATCAGATCTTTCGTAAGGAGGAAGTTCCGGTAATATTCGTCGATTTCCCGGCTGATCATTTCAATTCTTCTTTTCGCCCGGGCGAGCCTCTTGTCGGAACGGACGATACCCACGTAATTCCACATGCACCGCCGGATTTCGTCCCAGTTGTGGGAAACGACGACGGATTCGTCGCTTTCCGTGGCGCCTCGGGGGTCCCAGGGGGGAATGACCAGATCGTTCTGCGGGGTCTGTGAGAAAAGCTCCGAAATTTTTACGAAAGCCCGGTGGGCGAACACGACGGCTTCCAGCAGGGAATTGCTGGCCAGGCGGTTGGCCCCGTGGAGGCCCGTGCAGGAGACTTCGCCGAAGGCGAACAGGCTGTCGATATTGGTCTGGCCGTAAGGGTTCACGGCGACCCCGCCGCAGAGGTAATGGGCAGCGGGAACCACGGGGATTTGGTCCGTTGTGATGTCGATGCCGTACTCCAGGCATTGCTTGTAAATGCCGGGGAAACGGTTGACGATAAAATCACGGCCGCGATGCGTGATATCGAGCAGCACGTAATCATCCCCGGAAATTTTCAGTTCCGTGTCGATGGCCTGGGCGACGATGTCGCGCGGGGCGAGGCTTTCCATGGGATGATACTTTTCCATGAAGGTCGATCCGTCCCGCAGCTTGAGAATGCCTCCTTCGCCGCGGACCGCCTCGCTGATCAGGAATGACTTGGCTTCCGGATGGTACAGGCAGGTCGGATGGAACTGGATGAACTCCATGTTCGATATTTCGGCTCCGGCGCGGTATGCCATGGCGATGCCGTCCCCCGTGGCGATATCGGGATTGGTCGTGATGAGGTAGACTTTCCCGGTGCCCCCCGTGGCCAGCACGACGAACCGGGCCCGGAAGGTGTGGATGACGTCGTGATTGATATCGTAGACGTACGCGCCCAGGCATCGGTCCTGCGCATTGCCCACTTTCCCGCCCGTGAGAACGGACTGCAGGATCAGGTCGATGGAAATGTGGTTTTCAAAAATCCGGATCCCGGGGATCCGGCCGACCTGGGCGTGAAGGGCCCGTTCGATTTCCTGGCCGGTCAGGTCTTTGGCGTGGATCACTCTCCGCTTGGAGTGGCCGCCTTCGCGGCCGAGATCGAACCCGGACGAAGAGCCGTTCTGGGAGCGGGTAAACTCGACGCCCCATTGCACCAGCTCCCGGATCCTCTCCGGCCCTTCGCTGACGACGAAGCGGACCGTCTCTTCGTTGCACAGGCCGCCGCCGCAGACGAGGGTATCCCGGATGTGGTCCTCGAAGCTGTCTTCCTTGTCCAGGACGGCGGCGATGCCCCCCTGGGCGTAGTTGGTGTTGGATTCCGATTTTTCCTTCTTGGTGACCATGTTGACGGTACCTAAACCGGAAGCTTTGATGGCGAATGACAGGCCGGCGATGCCGCTGCCCAGAACGAGAAAATCGGATGTGAACTCCATAGCGCCTTCCTTGAAAGAAAAAGTTTGTTTACAAACCTATATCGTTTCTATATACACTTTTTCGGGTTTTTGTAAAAAAAGAAATGCGGGAAAAAATCATGCTGGTATTAGGAATCGAATCATCGTGCGACGAAACGGCGGCTTCCGTCGTCCGCGACGGCCGGGTGATGTTGTCGAATGTCATCGCCTCCCAGATCGATGTACATCGGAAGTACGGCGGCGTCGTACCCGAGATCGCTTCGCGCAAGCACGTGGAAGCCGTCATCCCGGTGATCCTTGAATCCCTGGAAAAGGCGGAGGTCACCCTTGACCGGATCGACGGCATCGCGGTGACCTGCGGGCCGGGCCTGGTCGGATCGCTCCTGGTCGGTTTGTCCACGGCCAAGGCGATCGCTTATACCCAGAATATTCCTTTTGTGGGCGTCAACCATCTCGAAGGCCACATCGCGGCGGTGTTCCTGATGGAAAATCCGCCGGTGCTGCCCTTTGTCGCCCTGGTCGTATCGGGGGGACATACGAACATTTATCTTGTCGAGCCGGAGGGAAAATATACCCTGAAAGGACAGACCAAGGACGACGCGGCCGGCGAGGCTTTCGATAAGGCTGCGAAAATGCTGGATATCGGCTATCCGGGAGGGGTGGTCATCGACAAGATGTCCAAAACCGGGAATTGCCGTAAATACGATTTTCCCCGGGCCATGAAGGATTCAAACGATTTCAGTTTCAGCGGCCTGAAAACGTCTCTTCTGAACATGCTGAAGAAACGGTCAACGCCTTTGGCACCGGAGGAACTGCCGGATGTCGTCGCGAGTTACCAGGAAGCCATCATGGATGTCCTCGTGGAAAAGACCCTGCGGGTGGCGGTGGAAGCCTCTGTATCCCGGGTCGTGGTCTGCGGCGGCGTGGCGGCGAACAGCCGTCTGCGGGAGAGATTCAGGGAAGACGGAGACCGGAAAAAGATCGACGTGTTCATTCCCCCTCCCGTTTTATGCACGGACAACGCGGGGATGATCGCCGCGGCCGGGTACACCCTGCTGAAAAGGGGAATCCGGTCGGACCTCAACCTGAATGCCGTTTCACGATGGCCTGCCGCAAGGGGTTGAATCTCCGCCGGAAGGGCATTGCGTAAACTTTTTTCCTCTTTTAGGGAGGCCAGAGGGAACTGAAAAAATATCTTCTTGAGTTCTATCATAAATTTCTCAGCCTGAAGGGTGAACCCAAAAAAATCGCCATGGGTTTCGCCATGGGGGTTTTCGTGGGGGTGACCCCGACGATTCCCTTTCATACGGGTTTGCTCGTCGCCCTCGGGCTTGTTTCCCGGCAGAATATCACTTCCGCCTACATCGGGGCATGGGCGATATCGAATCCCCTGACGGTTCCCCTTTTCTATATCGCGGAATACCAGATTGGAAAGCATCTGCTGGGCATGGGAGGGACAAGCCTGGCGTTGAGTGATTATTCCATCATGAGTATCCTTCATTTCGGCTGGGACGTGACGTTTCCTCTGTTGACGGGAGGGATCATTCTTGCCCCCTTGTTTGCCGTGCCGGCTTATTTCGTCGCCCACCGGATGATTGTTGCCATTCGCCGGAGAAGGCAGCGTCGTGTCCACCACGCTTGATTTACTGAGAATCCATCGCGTTCGTCCGCTCAGGAAATACGGGCAGTCTTTCCTGACCGATGACCAGGTTTTCCTGAAAATCGTCGCCGCGGGTAATTTGAAAAAGGATGATGTCGCCGTGGAGATCGGTGCGGGACTGGGAGTGATGACGGCGATGCTGGCGGACAGGGTTTCCAGGGTGGTTGCCGTCGAGGTCGATCCGAACCTGGTTGACATCCTCCGTGAAAACCTGCGCGAGAAAAAAAACGTGGAAATCGTGAACAGGGACATTCTGACCTACGATTTTCCGGAGGCCGATCCGATGACGCCGGAAAGAAAGATCAAGGTGATGGGAAACATCCCTTACAACATCACCTCGGAAATTCTCTTCCACCTGCTGGCCTGTCGGAACCATGTTCATTCCGCCGTTCTGCTCATGCAGAAGGAGGTGGCGGACCGGATCACGGCCGATCCGGGAGTCAAGGCTTACGGAATTCCCACCGTGATCCTGTCCATGTACGCCGACCTGGAGAACCTGTTTGACGTGTCGAACCGCTGTTTTTACCCCGTTCCGGCTGTCCAGTCCTCGGTGATCCGGCTGACTTTCCATAATGCCCCCCGATATCCGCTGAAAGACGAGGAATTTTTCCGCCGCCTGGTCCGGGCCGCCTTTGCCCAGCGGAGGAAAACCCTCCTGAACAACCTGAAATCGTTCCGGAAAATCGAGGTGAGCGCCGCCGGCCTGGCGGCTGTGCTCGCCGGTCTGGGCATCGACGGCGCCAGGAGGGCGGAAAGCCTGACCCTGGCTGAGTTCGCCGCATTGAGCAATGCCTTCTCATGAACTCTTCAGTTTCCCCCCAGCCTGATCCGCCGCATCGGCTTTGACCTGCCGGTTTTATGAGATCTTTCTTTCCAACTCATTCCGGACGGCCAGACCGAGTGTTTCCAGTAGATAAGGTTTTTTGACATAGGCGCCCGCACCCAGCGCCTGGGTCCGTCTGACCC
>JAGVTI010000131.1 GCA_019136935.1 Deltaproteobacteria bacterium | reverse complement strand
TGCCCCTGGTTTGGGAAACCTGTGACCGGGTGGCCCTGATGGAGGGGGGGAGACTCTGTGCCGTCGGAGAAACGCGGGCGATCCTGTCCGATGAAGCCCTCATGGAAACACACGGTCTCCAGATGCCCTATGTTCGCATGGAAAGGGGGAAATCCAAATGATTACGGATGCGGAAATGGATTATACCGGAAACGAAACTCTGAAAACCTGTGTGGATTTCCACGGCCACCTGTGCCCCGGTCTCGTCTACGGTTACCGGGTGGCAATGGAGGCGATGGCGAGGCTGGGTTTGGCCCGGGCCGAGGATGAAGAGACGGTCTTGATTTCCGAGAACGACTCCTGTGCCGTCGATGCCTTTCAGGTTCTGTTGGGAACGACCCTGGGAAAGGGGAACCTGATCCTCCGGGATTACGGGAAGAACGCCTACACGGTTTTTGACCGGAACACCGGTCGTGCGCTGCGGTTCATTCGCCGGAAATCCTATGTCTACGGGGGAACTGTCCCGGAGGAATACGCGGTCCTGGAAGAGAAAATGAACGGCGGAACGGCCACGCCGGAAGAATTGAAAAGGCAGAAATACCTGAAGGCCCTCGATCTTCTGCAGTCGCCCTTTGGCGATCTGTATGACACGGAAGAGGTGGCCGGTCCGGATATGCCCCCCTACGCGCCCCTGGCACCGTCGCTTCCCTGCGATTGCTGCGGCGAGATGACCATGGCGACCCGCCTGGTTACCTCGATTGACGGGAAACGCTGCTGCCGGGCCTGTGCCGGGAAGGAAACGAAACCGTAGACGGCTGACGTGTTTCCGGCCGGTCGGAGGACACGGGGTTATGTCCAGGGGAGACGACTGCGAAACAGGAAGAATACGGCGCCGAGAAGACAGAGTCCCGCCCAGAGGTAATCCAAGGTCGGTTTTTCCTTCATGTAGAAAATGGAGAAAGGGACGAAAACGGAGAGGGTGATGACCTCCTGCAGGATTTTCAGCTGGCCGACGGTCATGACCTGGTGGCCGACGCGGTTGGCGGGAACCTGGAGCAGGTATTCGAACAGGGCGATCCCCCAACTGACCAGGGCGGCCACGATCCAGGCCTGCCCAGACAGATTCCTGAGATGTCCGTACCACGCGAAGGTCATGAAAACATTGCTGCAGCAAAGCAGCGCTACAGTGACAAGATAGTGATTCATCTATCCGGCAACCCCATAATTTGTACGGATGTTTAGGTTAAATAACGGGATCAATGCAAGAAAAATCTTGCCATGCCCTAATCCTCTTTCGAAACGGGTTGACGCCGGGACAGGAGTGCGCGGATGCGAAAAGCGGAATGCAGGATACCGACCAGGCTGATGAGGGTGATGAAGCTTCCGGAAAAGAAATACATGATAAAATGTTGAGGCTGTTTCAGGTCATAGGCACCCACCAGCACCTCGATGCCGAAAACGAAAAAGAAAAGGGAAAAAACGCCGATCGCGATGTTGCCGACCCACCCGAACCAGGAACCCGTTTGTCCGTGAAACATTCTTTTTTCAACCCGCCCTGTGAACGGCCCTGCATAAACGGCCGTTATCAATCGAAAAGAAAATGGAAAAACGTTCCTCCTTCGAAAGGAACGCTTTTCTCTCCATGTCGGCGTCCCAGGCTTCTTTGGACCCGTCAGCATTCATCGCCGCCTGTGCAGCCGTTTCCTCTGCATCGGGCGGTTTCGCGCATCCGATAAAAGTCAGAGCCGGCTTCGGAACGAACCCAAACGGTACGGTGTGTCTGAAATGCCTCCCTGTTTTATGCGGTTGATTGGAGAAGGGGCCTGTCCCCCATTATCCGGCGGCGATTTTCTATCTCTTTTCCCGGCCTTGTCAAGGATTATTAAGTCCCGGATGAATCCGTGGAAAAGATCGTTGCGGAATCAATGCGCGCAAATCCTCCTTGACAAAACATCTCCATTATTAAATAGATCGAAGAACGTTGGGTCAGGGCTTCATCCGCGGGACACCTTCTCGGTGAACTGCGGCGATGTCTGTGATCACGAAACGATCAAATACAGAAGGATACCTGGCATGAGCCGTTACTGGAGTTCCGTCGTCCATAGGATTGTTCCCTATACGCCCGGTGAGCAGCCGAAACTGACGAACCTGATCAAGCTCAACACGAATGAGAATCCCTACGGACCGTCGCCGAAGGTCCTGGAGGCGGTCAAAGCCGAAGCGGCGGATACGCTCCGGCTTTACCCGGATCCGAACTCCGATCGGGTCAGGGCGGCGGTGGCCGCCTATTACGGGTTGACCCTGTCGCAGGTGTTCGCCGGGAACGGTTCCGACGAGGTTCTGGCCTTTGCCTTCCTGGCGTTGCTCAAACATGAAGAGCCCCTGTTATTTCCGGATATCACCTATAGTTTTTATCCCGTCTACTGCCGGGTTTACGAGGTGAACTACGAAACGGTTCCCGTGACCGGCGATCTGGCGATCCGGCTCGAGGATTACCTGCGTCCCAACGGCGGTATCGTCTTCCCCAATCCGAACGCCCCGACGGGCCGTTCCGTGGCCCTTTCGGAAATCAGGGAACTGTTGGAAAAGAATACGGAATCCGTCGTTGTCATCGACGAGGCTTATGTGGATTTCGGCGCCGAATCCGCCGTGACGCTGATCGACCGGTATCCCAACCTGCTCGTGGTCCAGACCCTGTCGAAGGCGCGATCCCTGGCCGGTTTGCGGGTTGGTTTCGCCATGGGTCATCCCCTGCTGATCGAAGCCCTGGACCGGGTCAAAAACAGCTTCAATTCCTATCCGCTGGACCGTTTTGCCATTGCCGGGGCTGTCGCGGCCCTGGAGGACCGGGGCTACTTCGAAGAGACGCGGGACAGGATCGTCCGGACCCGGGAAACTCTCGTCGGAAAGCTGCGGGAACTGGGGTTCGATGTTCTCCCTTCGGCGGCCAATTTCATCTTTGCCCGCCATCCGGGGATGGATGCGGTGGAACTGGCCCGGCGGCTGCGGGAGCGGTCGATCATCGTCCGCCACTTTCCCCTGCCGCGGATCGAGCAGTATCTGCGCATTACGGTGGGTACCGACGAACAGTGCGGGATCCTGGCTTCGTCTCTGGCCGAAATCCTGGAACCTTCATTCGCGGGAAAGAGCCGTTCCCGATCATAGCGGGAAGCGGCGGAGGACTGGCGGCATGGAATGGTGTTCCACATCGAGACAATCAAGCGAATGCATCACGAGGTGATCCTATGAAGTCGTATGTTGTCTTTTCGTCCATGGGGCCGGACCGGCCTGGTCTGGCGAGGGAAATTGCGGAATTTTTCACTGCCAGGGGGATCAACATCGAGCGTTCCCGGGGGTGTGTCCTGGGGAATGAATTCGGCATGATCATCCTGACGTCCGGCAATACGGACGATGTCGAGCGGTTGATCGACGACCTGGACAATCTTCGGGAAATGACGGGCCTCGATATCCATGTCCGGAAGACCAAGGCACCCAGCCATCGAGATGTCCTGCCGTCGATTCCCTACCGGCTTGTCGCCACGTCGATCGACCGTCCGGGCATCATCCATCAGATCTGCAAGGCTCTCCAGCACAGGGGAGTCAACATCGACGATATTTCGACCAACGTGGACCACAACCCCGTCACGGGGGCGAACGTCTTCCAGATGATCTGCTATTTTTCATTGCCGCCGGCGATCAAGATTCTCGACCTCAAGAACACCTTCAACCGGATCAGCGACGAATACAATATCGATATCCGCTTTGAAGCGGTGGTCACCAAGTAGCGGTATGAAAAGCATAGCCGGCCGACATGTGAACGAGGCCATCCGCCCGATCATCGAAATCGCCGAAAAAATCGGGCTTTCCGATGACGACCTGGAGTCCTACGGCCGGTACAAGGCCAAAATCCGGCTGGGGGCCATCCGGAGTTTCGAGCGCCGGCCGGATGCGTCCCTCATCCTGGTTTCCGCCATGACCCCGACCCCCGCCGGGGAAGGGAAAACCACCGTATCCATCGGTCTTGCCCAGGCACTGGCCCGGCTGGGCAAGGCGACCATCGCCGCCCTGCGCGAGCCGTCCCTGGGGCCCGTCTTCGGGATCAAGGGCGGGGCCACCGGCGGCGGCCTTTCCCGTGTGCTTCCCATGGAGGACATCAATCTCCACTTCACCAACGACTTCGCGGCGGTGGAAAGCGCCCACAACCTGCTGGCCGCGCTGGTCGACAACACGGTCTTCCACGGCAATCCCCTGAACCTCGATCCCCGGAAAATATTCTGGCGCCGGGTCATGGACGTGAACGACCGTTTTCTCCGGAATGTCGTGATCGGTCTAGGGGGGGCGCTGAACGGTTTTCCCCGGGAGAGCGGATTCGATATCGTTCCGTCCAGCGAAATCATGGCCATCCTCTGCCTGTCCCGGTCCTATGCCGAACTGAAGGAAAAGATCCGGAACATTCTCGTGGGCTTTACCTACGACGACAAACCGGTTATCGGCGGGGACCTGAAGGTGGAAGGCGCCGTGACGGCCCTTTTGAAATATGCCCTCCTTCCCAATCTCGTCCAGACGACGGAAGGGGTGCCCGCCATCATCCACGGCGGGCCTTTCGCCAACATCGCCCAGGGGACGAACAGCATCATGGCGACGGACCTGGCCCTGCGCCTGGCCGATTACGTGGTGACCGAGGCGGGTTTCGGCTTCGACCTGGGGGCGGAAAAGTTCTTCGATATCGTGGCGCCCTACGGCGATTTGAATCCCCGTATCGTGGTTCTGGTGGCGACGGTCCGGGCGTTGAAATACCACGCCGGTGTGGCCCGGGAGGAGCTCAAAGAGCCGAATCCGCGCGCGGCGGTTCTCGGCATGGCCAACCTGCGGAAGCACTATGAAAACATCGGCAAGTTCAACGTGTCCTGCATTATCGCCTTGAACCGTTTCCCGTCCGACACGGATGAAGAGATCCGGACGGTGGTCGAGGCGGCGGAGCACGAGGGGATGAACATCGCCCCGGCGGACATTTTCAGCCGCGGGGGTGAGGGGGGACTTGAACTGGCGGAAAAAGTGGTGAACATTATCGCGAAATCGCCCGGCAAATTCCGGACCCTGTATCAATGGGACCGGCCCGTGGAAGACAAGATCTTTACCGTGGCCAGCGAAATTTACGGCGCCGTGTCCGTCGACTACCAGCCGGCGGCCAGGCGGAACCTCGATCTGATCAAGAAGTTCGGCTTCGACAAGCTGCCGGTGTGCATCGCCAAGACCCAGCAGTCCCTCTCGGATAATCCCAATCTCCTGGGATTACCCCGGGATTTCATCGTGACCGTCCGGGACATCAAGGTCGCCTCCGGAGCGGGCTTCCTGATCCCCATCACCGGCGAAATCCTAAGAATGCCCGGCCTGGCCAAGGCACCGGCCGCCTACCGGATCGACATCGACGACCACGGCAACATCAGCGGAATCAGTTGAGGAGCGGATGGGGAGACCTAGGAGATAAATAATGGGGTGCGTTCGCGACAGCGTAACACAACGTATAGAAAATACGATGGGTTATGTGGATTGAATCCACTGGGCAAGGTTCTGTTTTATCCTTGCCAAACGAACTTTATCTATCCACCCGATTTTTCCCAAGAGAATATCGGAATTTACCACGGCGAGTCTGCCGAGCCTGATGAGGCTGGCCAGTTCGGGCCGGAATCTTCGAAATCTGTGTCTCCGGGAGAAATCGCCTCATCAAAACCGGATATTTCCTGGATGAGTTGGGACGATATCATGAAGATAAGCCAGTCTTCATAACGGCCCGGCAATTTTCGAATCACCAGGGCAGGGCGAAGTTTTCCGGATTGCTGATCGGTCCGAGGGAAGCGGAAGAGGATGATTTGGCCTTCCGAAATCATGAAAACGATTCCTTGATGTCTGCGAGAGAATAGGGCGACTCCTCGTTTTCCATTCCTCCCATCGCAGAGGAGAGGGAAAACGCAGCCCAATCCGTTTCTTCGGATTTGCTTTTCAGATACTCCACGTAATCCAGAACTTCCGCCTTTTTTGACTCGGGCAGCTCCTGAATATGGCGAATGATCTTTTCTTCGAGACTCATTATCTTTCCTCCATAACTGCCTTATAACAAACACAGCGTTGCTGTTTAATTCAAAGGCTATATTTGCGACGATCAGACAAGTGTTTCATCTGAGCTTGCTGGATATGCATGAACCTTAGCCGGAACGTAAAGCACCTTACAGGTTGATTATTCGCATAAAATAATCCGGGAAGTGTTCCCCCTATTTCAAGCAGTAAACAATTAAACAGCCGCGATGCTGTTCAGGTCTCCGGCGGATATCGCTTATATCCTCTATATTCGTGCTTCAAAACCGTTAATTTGTTACGAATCTTTCTGTTCAGCTCGCTCACCATCGTATAAGGACCTGTTCCAGTTAGAATCTGCTTGATGAGAGAGTCATCTCGGATCCCGTGTACGAGACGAAGACTTGGTGTCAGAAATAACCTTTCTTCATGGTGCACTAAAGAATACCAATCGTTGGTTTCCACGAATAAATCATTTTCATCGTTATGGAAAGCTTTGCGCGTATCAAAGGTTCCGAGGAGGTTGAAATAAGATTTAATGTAGCTCCAGTAATCGCGGGCATAGAGAGCCACTCCATTGATTCGATGTTTCATCCCCCATTTGTTGTCTCTGACCCGATAACCCATGATCCGGCAGCTTGGAGTCCACTTCCGAATGAAAAAATCAAAACAATCTTTCTTTACGGGGAGAACATCGTACTCCCACCAGAACCAGTAATCACATTCAACAGTATTCTCGATAAACTGTGCTACCATCGCCCATTCCTGGCTAACACATTGGGATCTCTTGAGATTTAAGGGATCTTTATGTTCAAGAAGCAGATGCTTAAACGGAGTCCGTAGATCGCGATCCGTGGATTTCACGAACAGAAATTGAAAGGGATGTTCCAGGTTGAGCAGCTGCGCCCAATGATCAAGAATAAACTGAAAACGATCAACTTCCCGGTCATGATGATAGGCGAACACAAACAATATCAAGCGCAACCTCCCTTCTGGAAAACCAGGGACTCTTCCCTATTTCCTAAATAAATGATGTTAACTGATTGTAGTCTTTATTTATTGAAAGGCTTTTCATGGCCTCGTCATTAATCGAGTAAAGTGGATAGCCCCCATGCTGGCGAGTGGAAGATTAAGACGGGCGGCAGAGAATGTCAATCGGAATTTGTGAATGGGATTCAGGGGATGCGTGGGGGTCAAAAGCAAGATTTCTCATGTTCGTTCGAAACGACAACCCAAATCTTTCAGTGATTGCTGTTCTCAGGAAGGCGATAAACCCAATGCAGATTTACACTTCAAGATAATCCCGCAACTTGCGAACCGCGTTTCTGTGCTTTGATGGATTCATGCGGCCGATATTCAAGAGCTTCCATTTGACGGCGGGCAGGTTCTCAATTCCTTCCATATCCAGCAAGTCCCACTGGGGTCGCCTTTCCTTGACGGAAACGATGAATTGCTTTTCCGGATGAGTCAGGCCTCCTGCGATCATGGAGACCAGTTCTTCTCGGATCTTTTCCAGATCCTCACATGTAACCTCTTCCGAAACCATGCCTTGAAATTCCTTTCAAAGCGAAGGCAGTTTCCCTGTCGATGAACGGAAGGATCCGCAGCAGCAATTCGGCCTGTTTGAAGTACCCGGGATCAATCATGAAGGCGTTCCTTCATGATCGACCGGAACGGTAATCTGATATTTTGCGTCCAACCGGCCATGCCGCACGATCATCCGCTTTCCTTTTCCCAGCCCGACTTTCGGTAAATCCAGTTTCGACAGCCACGAATGGTCCTTTTTTTCCGCCATGTAGAGAAACAGCCTTTTCACCTTCACGGATCGGCATGCCTCCAGCAGTCGCTGGACAAGATCGGTACGCAGGGCGACAAGATTTTCAACAATCAATTGGGCCTCAGCGAATCCGACCTCTTTGGGCACCAGATGAAGCATCTCCATAGCCGCCCTTTCAGGCGCCGTTATCCTGACCGAAAAATCCCGTTCCTTAAAATCGGCAAATCCCTCTCGAAAATCCACGGGAAAGAG
>JAGVTI010000118.1 GCA_019136935.1 Deltaproteobacteria bacterium | reverse complement strand
CGGGAATCGGAGCCCTGATTTCCCGGAGCGGTTACACCGGCGAGGACGGTTTCGAAATTTACACCGCTGCCGGCCAGGTCGCCGAGGCGTGGGATCTGCTTCTCAGGGAAGGCACCGGAGACGGATTGGTCCCGGTGGGACTGGGCGCCCGTGACACCCTGCGGCTGGAATGCGGCATGATGCTCTACGGGAACGAAATCGACGAAGAAACGACGCCCTTCGAGGCGCTTTACGGATGGCTCGTGGATCTGAAAAAACCATTCATCGGTCGGGATGCCCTGAAACGCAGGCAGGAAGAGGGGTTGGAGAAAAAACTGGTCGGGTTTGAAATGGTGGAAAAGGGAATTGCCCGCCACGGTTACCGGGTCTTCAAGGACGGCCGGCACGTGGGAGGGGTCACGTCCGGCACCTTCGCCCCAACCCTGAACCGGGCGATCGGCATGGCCTATGTCCCGTTTTCCCTCAAAGAACCCGGCACGGAAATCGACATCGAAATACGGAACCGGATGACCCGGGCGCAGATCGTCAAGCTCCCGTTTTACAAGAGGCCCTCACCATCTTGACGACTCGTGAAAAGCGGTCCTTTTGTCGTTCGAGGGAACGCCGGCGGCGAAGAATCTCATGCCCTATCAGAACCTTCACGTTCTTCCGGAATGACATCTGCAGCGTTTTCCGATTTTTTACGGGACCGTCGATTTTTTCTTGAGAAATTTGCCGTTTCCGGCATAATTGGCAGCATTTTTCATCACCCTTGAGGAGGTTACCATGTCAAAACCGAACCCCGATGACAGGCGGTACACAAAGGAGCACGAATGGGCGCTCGATAACGGTGACGGAACCGTCACGATGGGCGTCACGGATTACGCCCAGCACCTCCTGACGGACATCGTCTACGTCGAACTGCCGGACGTCGGCAAGAAAGTGAAACAGATGGAGCCCGTCACGGTCATCGAATCGGTCAAATCCGTTTCGGATATCTTCTCCCCCGTCAGTGGCGAAGTGGTCGGCGTCAACGACATCCTCCAGGACAAGCCGGAGCTGATCAACGAGGATGCCTTCGGAGAGGGATGGATTGTCCGTCTGGCCATGTCCGATCCGGCCGAGCTGGATCTGCTGATGGATGCGGCGGCCTACACGGCCCTGACGGAAGCGGACAAAAGCGCGGCACATTAAAACCAACCCAAAGCCTCACGGACGGATCAAAACATGGATTACACACCGCACACGCCGGACGATATCGCAACCATGCTTCAGACGATCGGGGTTGCGTCTCTGGACGAGCTGTTTTCCGACATTCCCGAAGCGTACCGTTTAAAGAACCTGCCCGATCTGCCCGCACCCCTGTCGGAGCAGGAGGGTTGGCGGCACATGGTCCACCTTGCCGCACAGAACACGCTCCCCGCCATGACACTCATGGGAGCCGGGGCCTATCATCATTACATTCCGGCCGTCGTCGGCCACATCGTCGGCCGCTCCGAATTTTATACGGCCTATACACCCTACCAGGCGGAAATCAGCCAGGGTATCCTGCAGGCCATTTATGAATATCAGACCATGATCGCCCGCCTGACGGGAATGCCCGTCGCCAACGCCTCGATGTACGACGGCGCCTCGGCCATGGCGGAGGGAGCGGTCCTGGCCGGAAAGACCCTGAACCGCGACCGGATTCTCATCGCCCGTTCGGTCCATCCCGAATACCGGCGCGTCGTCGCCACGTACTGCGCCGCCAACGGCTACACCCTGTTGGAGATACCTTACTCCGCCACGGGGCGTCTCGACACGGCCGCTCTGGCCCAGGCAATCGACGGCCAGGCCGCCGCCGTCTGCATCCAGAGTCCGAATTTCTTCGGGATCATCGAAGACCTGCGGGACATCGAGCCGGTTGCCCATGCCACGGGAGCTTTCCTCATTTCCGGTTTCACCGAGGCGACCTCCCTGGGCCTCCTCAAACCGGCAGGCGAACTGGGGGCCGATATCGTCTGCGGGGAAGGCCAGGGTTTCGGAAATCCCATGAACTACGGGGGACCTTTCCTCGGCATCTTCGCCGCCACGGAAAAACTACTCAGAAAAATCCCCGGCAGGCTGTCCGGCATGACCGTCGATCTTGACGGAAAGCGGGGGTTCGTCCTGACCCTGCAGGCCCGGGAACAGCATATCCGGCGGGAAAAGGCAACCTCCAACATCTGTACGAACGAGGCCCTCTGCGCCCTGGCGGCTTCCGTCCACCTCGTCAGCCTGGGCAAAAATCTTCGGAAACTCGCCGAATTGAATGTCCACAAGGCCCGGTACCTGAAGGGAAAACTGTCCGCCCTGGCGGACTGGGATCTGCCCTTCACGGCTCCGGTGTACAATGAATTTGTCCTTTCCTGCCCGGATCCGGAAAAGGTCAATGCAGCCTGGCAGGAAGCGGGAATCGTTGGCGGCTATACTTTGGAAAAAGATTACCCGGAACGCAAAAACGACCTCCTGCTCTGCGCGACGGAAATGCTCGGACGGGCCGACATTGACCGCGCCGTCGCCATTGCGGCGGAAGTGAGGTAGAAAAAGGAGACTGCCATGGATTTAATCTTCGAAAAGAGCCGCACCGGCCGCACCGCCTCGGATATTCCGTCCGTCGATGTCCCTTCGATCCCCCTGGAGGGCCTTATCGATGAAGAACTCCTGCGGAAAGACGTCGATCTGCCGGAAGTCAGCGAACTCGACCTGGTCCGCCATTTCACGGAACTGTCCCGGCGCAATTTCGGGGTGGACCTGGGATTCTACCCCCTCGGCTCCTGTACCATGAAGTACAATCCCAAGATCAACGAAGAGGCGGCCCGCCTTCCCGGTTTTACGGAACTCCATCCCTACGCCCCGGCATCGTTTACACAGGGAAATCTGGAGCTCATGTACGAACTCCGGCTCATGCTCTGCGAACTGTTCGGCATGGCGGACTTTACCCTGCAGCCGGCGGCGGGTGCCCAGGGAGAACTGACGGGTATCATGATCTGCAAGAAGTACTTCGAGAAAAAGGGAGAAAAACGCACCCGGATCCTCATCCCCGACGCGGCTCACGGAACGAACCCCGCCTCCGGCGCCCTGTGCGGTTTCGAAACCGTCACCATCCCCTCAAACGGCGAAGGCGGAGTGGATATCGCCGCACTCCGGGAGGCCATGACGGAAGCTGTTGCCGGACTGATGCTGACCAATCCCAATACGCTGGGCTTTTTCGAAAAAAATATCGGGGAAGTCGCCCGCATCGTCCATGACCGGGGAGGCCTCCTCTACTGCGACGGGGCGAACGCCAACGCCTTCCTGGGCAGAACCCGTCCCGGTGATATCGGGTTCGACCTGATCCAGCTCAACCTGCACAAGACCTTCTCGACCCCACACGGCTGCGGAGGGCCGGGCAGCGGGCCCGTCGGTGTTCGTGAAGACCTGGCTCGGTTCCTCCCCGTTCCCCGGGTGATCCGGGATCAGGACCGCTACCGGTTCTCGGAGGATTACCCCGACACGATCGGCCGGGTAAAGGCCTTTTACGGAAACTTCAACGTCATGGTCAAGGCCTACACCTACCTGAAGCTCCTGGGTGGAGAAGGTCTGAAAAGAACGAGCGATATGGCCGTTTTGAACGCCAATTACATCAAGGCGCGCCTGTCTCCCTATTATGACCTGGCCTACGACCGGATGTGCATGCACGAATGCGTTTTTTCGGGATCCCGGCAGGTCCGCAGTCATGAGGTCCACACCCTGGACATCGCCAAACGGCTTCTGGACTACGGTTTTCATCCGCCGACCATCTACTTCCCCATGATCGTCCCCGAGGCGATCATGATCGAACCCACGGAAACGGAAAGCAAGGAAACCCTCGACGCCTTTTGCGAGGCCATGATCGCCATTGCACGGGAAGCCGAAGAAAATCCCGCGCAGGTCAGGGGAGCCCCTTGCACGACGCCCGTCAGGCGCCTCGACGAAGTCCTGGCCGCGCGGAAACCGAACGTTTCCTGGCCCGGGGAAAAATGAAAAGCCAGGAAATGCCCACCGCCGCAACGATGCTGCGGAAGCCGCCCTGGCTCAAGGTCAGGCTGCCCCATGCGGAGAAAACCCTGGCGGTGACAAGACGTCTGTCCTCCTGCCGTCTTCACACGGTCTGCCAGGAGGCCCGCTGTCCGAACCTGGGCGAATGTTTCCAGGCGGGAACGGCCACCTTCCTCATTCTGGGCGACTGCTGTACGAGAAACTGCCGTTACTGCAATGTCCGCCACGGCATCCCCGAGGCGCCGGACGAAGAAGAAGCGGAACGCCTGGCATCCGCCGTCGCCCGCCTCGGTCTTACCTACGTCGTGATGACATCCGTCACCCGGGACGATCTGCCGGACGGAGGCGCGGGCCGGTTCGTCCGGTGCATTGAACGAATCCGGGAATCCTGCCCCGGCTGCCGTGTCGAAGTCCTGATTCCGGACTTCGGAGGTTCCCCCGCAGCCCTCCGCGCCGTTGTCGAGGCGGCCCCGGATGTGATCAGCCATAACATGGAGATTTGCCGGAAACTCTTCCCCACTGTGAGACCCCAGGGGAATTATGAGTCCTCCCTAGAACTGCTGCGGCGGGTTCACAACTGGAATCCCGCCATCGGCACGAAATCCGGTTTCATGATCGGTCTGGGAGAAGAGCAGGACGATATCCTCATGCTTCTCGATGACCTGCACCACACGGGATGCGAGCGGCTGACCATTGGCCAGTACTTGCAGCCGACGAGAAATCACTGGCCCGTCTACAAATATTACAGCCCGGAAGAATTCGAAGAGCTGCGGAAAGTCGCCCTGGAAATGGGATTCAAGGCCGTAATGGCGGGGCCCCTTGTCCGGAGTTCCTATCATGCAGCGGAAATGAAATAAAAGGAGATTTCATGATTTACGACCTGATCGTTATCGGTGCCGGCCCCGGAGGCCATGCAGCAGCCCTGGAAGGGGCGCGTCTCGGGAAAAAGGTCCTGATCGTCGAAAAAAAGGACTGGGGAGGGACCTGCACGCACCGGGGCTGCATTCCGACCAAAGCCCTCCTTGCCTGCAGCAGGCGCTACCACGAAATCCGAAACGCAAAAAGGCTGGGGATTGTTTGCGAAAGTACCGCTTTCGATTTCGGCGCGGTGAAGCGGCACCAGAGCCAGATGGTCCGGGTTTCCGCCCTCGGCGTCCGAAAATCCCTCCAGGATCTGGGTGTCGACTGCGTGGAGGGGGAAGCCGCCATCCTCTCCCCCGGGGAAGTGGAAATCTCCTTTAAGGAAGGGAAAACAGAGCGCAGGCAGGGCAGGCACCTCGTCATCTCCTGGGGTTCCGAAGCATCCCCTTTACCGGGAATTCCCTTTTCCGGCCGGGTCATCGGCTCCGACACCCTGCTCGGCATGGACAAACTCCCGGAAAGCCTTGCCGTTATCGGGGGCGGCGCCATCGGCGTCGAGTTCGCCACCTTCCTGGCCGAGGCCGGTGTGAAGGTCACTCTGGTCGAACTCATGGACCACATCCTGCCCGGTGAAGATACCGATGTATCCGATTTCCTAACCGGAGAATTGAAAAAAACAGGCATCGACGTGCACACCGCCACGACGGTCTGCCAAGTCAGGGAAACGGATCATGGTGTCATGCTTGAGGCAAAAAAACAGGATAAAACCTTCGAAATCACGGCCGAGTTCGTCCTGGTCAGTACCGGCAGAAGGCCGTTTCTGAGGCGGGAAGAACTTGACCGGCTCGGGGTGGCCTACCATGAAAAGGGAATCATCGTCGACCCCTGTCTGCAGACATCCGTCCCCGCCATTTTTGCCGTGGGCGACGTCACGGGCGGAATTCTGCTGGCCCATCGGGCGAGCGCCCAGGGACGAACCCTCTCCCGGTTCCTGTTTGATGATCCGTCGGCACGCCACAGCGACGAGGCCGTGCCCGTCGCGGTCTATTCTCACCCCCCCGTCGCCCGGGTGGGCCTGACCGAGACGAAAGCCCGTGCGTTGGGACTGGAGACCGATGTCCAAAAAAGAGCGTACGGGGCCAACATCATCGCCCGGACGGAACTGATGGGAAACGGCTTCGTCAAAGCCCTCTTTCACCGGGGTTGCCTCGTCGGGGCCGCCATCGCGGGCGACCAGGCACCGGACCTGATCGCCTCGCTCGGTCTTGCCGTCGCCAACAGGATGACCGGGAGAGACCTGAAAAACTGGATCATTCCCCATCCGACGTTGAGCGAGGTGCTCGATCTGACGGGATAAGAGCGGCTCCCCCATTTTTCAAACCGGCGGGCTGGTTTCCTTCCCGGCGCATGATGCGGATAAACCATCCCGCCCCCAGCAGGCAGCCGATCCCGCCCGTCAGGAAAACCCGTTCGATGTCCAGCATGTCTACCAGAGCGCCGGCCAGGAGGCTTCCGAACGGCATCATCCCCATCACGGAAAAGATGAGCAGGCTGACGACCCGCCCCCGCTTGCTGTCCTCCACAACGGTTTGGACCTCCGTATTGCTGGCCGCAAAATGGACGACCATGCCGACACCGATCACAAACATGAAAAACAGGGCAATGGGCACGGAACGGCACCAGGACAACCCGATATAACCCAGGCCGATGACAGCCATGGCCATCGGTATGAGGCGCATGAGTCCCCCGTGGGAACGCTTTGAGGCAAAGTAGACGGCTCCCGCCAGAGCACCCGTCCCCATGGCGGACATCAGCAGGCCGAGGACCCGGGGACCTCCATGCAGAACATCCCCGGCAAAAAAGGGCATGACGGTCACATACGGAATCCCCAGGATGCCGCACAGGGCCAGCAATAGGAGGATCGCCCTGATTTTCCGGTCATGGAACACATAGGCCACACCCTCCCCGAACTCCCGCAGCACACCGGGATGGTCGTTCCGGGCTTGAACAGCGGTCAGGTTCATGCCTAAAAGGGCCGCAATGACCGCAAGATAACTCAACCCGTTGATCAAAAAACACATCCCTTCGCCGGACCAGGCAATCAGAAATCCCGCCAGGGACGGGCCGACCAGCCGGGCGAAGTTGAAAAGGGCCGAGTTCATGGCAATGACGTATCCCAGGTCTTCCTTATGCTCGACCATATCGGAAACGAATGCATGCCGGGCCGGCATGTCCACGGCGTTGACGCAACCCAGAATCAAGGTCAGGAAGAGAACGGGCCAGACGCTGGGCAGACCCGTCAAAACCAGAACCGCCAGGACCAGGGCCTGAAGCATGGAAACGGTCTGCGTCACCAGCAGGATCCGATAGCGGCTCCACCGGTCGGACAGAACACCCGCAAAAGGGGTCAGGAGAAAAGAGGGAATCGTGCCCAGAAATCCCACCAGCCCCAGCAGAAACGGGGATTGGGTCATGCGGTAAACCAGCCAGGTAACGGCGATCTGCTGCATCCACGAACCGATGAGGGAAATGCTCTGGCCGAAAAAAAACAGGCGGTAATTACGATAGGACAGGGCGCGAAATATCAACATGGAGGCTTAAACTAAGGTCCCGGCACGGCTGTCGGCCGTTTTTTCAGCGGGACAGGATCAATCATGATTTCTTTATGCAGGCGCAGGAGCCGTCGGGCCAAGACGATTCAGTTTGAATGAAAAACCCCGTTCTCCCGGGAGAACGGGGAGACTTGCTCACACAATCCGCTTTGTTGAACCTCCCTGCTTTAATCCGCAGTCAAGGCCCCCATGTCAATGTGGTTTTTGAGCTCCGCCAGGAGGACTTCGAGTTCCTTCTCTCTGTTTTCCTTGAACTGCTGCCAGAGTTTTGCACAATTTTCACACTTGCACTTGTCCGCATCGAGCATGTAGGCATCGTACCGGTAAAGACTCTTCGAAATGATGGTGATGGTTTCCATTAGATCGTAATCAATGTCCTTCAACATGGTCATTCCTCCTTTCGGTCTCAACGTTGCTGATTCCGGGCATCCGTTTCCCGTACACGATTTTTTCTATAGTATAATTATAAAGTGCCCTATGTCCATCTTTAACTTTTTCCCGGCGTGAAAACCTTCTCAGGGATGATTCAAGGAATGGTTCAGAAGAAAATATCTTTCCAGCAGGCTTGACAATCCGGCCAAGCCCAAAAAACGCCGCC
>JAGVTI010000162.1 GCA_019136935.1 Deltaproteobacteria bacterium | reverse complement strand
ACGACTCCGCCGACTACAAGAATGAACTGACGGAGGCGCAATGCTATCGAGATTCTTCCTGGATCGTCCGGTTTTCGCGTGGGTCATCGCCATCATCACGATGGCGGCAGGACTGCTGGCGATCTACAATCTGCCCATATCCCAGTATCCTCCTATCGCGCCTCCATCCATTTCCATTTCGGCTTTTTATCCCGGTGCCTCGGCGGAGACCGTTGAGAACAGCGTGACGCAGATCATCGAACAGAAGATGACCGGCTTCGACAAGATGCTGTACCTGTCGGCAACCAGCGATTCGGCCGGGTCTTCCCGCATCGAGCTGACCTTCGCCCCGGGAACCGATCCCGACCTCGCCTGGGCCCAGGTGCAGAACAAGCTCCAGCTCGCGATGGCGAACCTGCCGGAAGTCGTGCAGAGCCAGGGCGTCAAGGTGAGCAAAAGCACCCGGAACTACCTGATGGTCGTCGGCCTGGTCTCGGAAGACGGGAGCATGGATGGAAACGATCTGCGGGATTTCCTGCAATCGAAACTGGAAAAGGTGCTTTCCCGGGTGCCGGGGGTCGGAGAGGTGGAAATTTTCGGCAGCCAGTATGCCATGCGCGTCTGGCTGAATCCCGACAAATTGACCGATTACCGGATGACGGTTCAGGATGTCATCACGGCGCTTCGATCCTACAATGTGGGCGGTGAAAGGCCAGCGTCTGAACGCGTCCATCATCGTCCAGAGCATGCTCAAGACCCCCGAAGAGTTTGCCGCCGTTCCCCTGCGCACCAATCCCGACGGCTCCGTCGTGCGGGTGAGGGATGTGGGACGGACGGAACTCGGAACCGAGGCCTACGACATCGAGGGCTTTTACAACGGCAAACATTCAGGAGGCCTGGCCATCCGGGCGGCCGCCGGCGCCAATGCCCTGGATACGGCCGATGCGGTCAGGGCCAAGATGGAAGAGCTGAAACCTTTTTTCCCTGCCGGCCTCCGGGTCATTTATCCGTACGATACGACCCCTTTTATCAAGGTCGCCATCAACGAGGTGGTCAAGACCCTTTTCGAGGCGATCCTGCTGGTGTTCCTGGTCATGTGGCTGTTCCTGGGAAACATCCGGGCCACGCTGATCCCGACCATTGCGGTTCCGGTGGTGATCCTGGGAACATTCGCGGTACTGGGAATTTTCGGCTTCTCCATCAACATGCTGACCATGTTTGCCATGGTGCTGGCAATCGGCCTGCTCGTGGACGACGCCATTGTCGTCGTGGAAAACGTCGAGCGGATCATGAGCGAGGAAGGCATCTCTCCCAAGGAGGCCACCCGCAAGTCCATGGACCAGATCACCAGCGCCCTGATCGGCATCGGGCTGGTGCTTTCGGCGGTTTTCGGCCCCATGGCGTTTTTCGGCGGGTCCACCGGGGTTATCTATCGCCAGTTTTCCATCACCATCATTGCCGCGATGCTCCTCTCCGTGCTGGTGGCCCTGATCCTGACGCCGGTACTCTGCGCATTCCTTCTCAAACCGGTGGCGGCAGGGCATGAACCGGCGGAAAACGCGATTTTCTTCCTCCGCCCCTTTTTCCTGTGGTTCGATCGCACGTTCTTTCGTACGAGGGACCTGTACATGCGGCTGGTCCACCATTCCATTGCCCATAAGCTGCGCTACCTTTTTGTTTTCGTCGTAATCGTCGCCGCCATGGGCTTTTTGTTCCTTCGCATGCCCACGGCCTATTTACCCGATGAGGACCAGGGAATCCTGACGGTGCAGGTTATGCTTCCGGCGAACGCGACCCTGGAGCAGACCAAGAGGGTCATGAATGACATCCGGGACCATTTCCTGGAGGATGAAAAAGAGGCGGTCGAATCCGTCTTCGTGCTTTCCGGTATGAGCTTCGCCGGCCGCGGACAGAATCAGGGCATGGCCTTCGTCAATCTGAACGATTGGGAACTCCGTGACCGGCCGGATCTGAAGGTCACCGCCATAGCAGGCCGGGCGACGGAAAAATTCTCCCGGATCCGGAGCGCCATGGTGTTCGCCTTTGCGCCACCGGCGGTTATTGAACTGGGAACGGCAAAGGGGTTCGATTTTCAGCTGCTGGACCGGGGCGGCCTGGGGCATGCCGAGCTCATGGCAGCCCGCAACCAGCTCCTCGGCATGGCCGCACAGAGCCCCGTATTGACCAAGGTTCGCCCCAACGGGCTGGAAGATGTCCCCGAGTACCGGATCGACGTGGACTGGGAGAAGGCCGGCGCCCTGGGTGTCCCCATCACCTCGATTCACAACACGATTTCGGCGGCGTTCGGCAGCGCCTATGTCAACGACTTCATTCAGGGCGGGCGGGTGAAAAGAGTCTATGTCCAGGCGGACGCCCCCTACCGCATGCTGCCCAATGACCTGGAAAGACTCTATGTGCGCAACAACGCGGGCATGATGTCACCCTTTTCCTCCTTCGCATCCGGCTACTGGACCTCCGGTTCTCCCAAGCTGGAGCGATTCAACGGCTTCCCGTCCATCAATGTTCTTGGCGAGTCGGCGCCGGGCAGGAGCTCCGGTGAAGCCATGAAGGAGATGGAAGGGTTTGTCAGGAAACTCAAACAGGGCATCGGTTATGACTGGACGGGACTTTCCTACCAGGAGAAGATGTCGAGCTCTCAGGCGCCTCTTTTGTATGCTTTTTCCATTTTCGTGATCTTCCTGTGCCTGGCGGCGCTCTACGAGAGCTGGGTGATTCCCTTCTCCATCCTGCTGGCCCTTCCCCTGGGGGTAATCGGCGGTGTCATCGCATCGAGCATGCGGGGACTGCCCAACGACGTCTATTTCCAGATCGGTCTTTTGACCACCCTCGGGTTGACCACCAAGAACGCGATCCTGATCGTCCAGTTCGCCAAAAAAGAAGTCGAAAAAGGGATGGGACTGATCGAAGCAACCGTGCAGGGGGCAAAATTGCGCTTTCGGCCCATCCTCATGACCTCCCTGGCCTTCGGTTTCGGCGTCCTGCCCCTTGCCGTGACGACCGGCGCCGGGGCGGGTGCTCAGAATGCCATCGGCACCGGCGTGCTAGGAGGAATGGTGACCGCCACCGTCCTGGTGGTGATCTTCTCTCCGCTCTTCTATGTGCTGATCGAAAAGGTTTTCGGCAAACATTACGAGCGTAAAGCAGAAAAGACAAAGGATGAGAATCCATCAGAGGATTGATAACATGCGTGAAAATCGGTTTCTTCTAATCGGAATGATCCTGGTCCTGTTGGGGGGATGCACCCTGGCCCCGGCGTACAAGCGTCCGGTCTCCCCAGTTCCCGGCCATTGGCCGACCGGCGCGGCCTACCGTGAAGCGGAACCTGCCGCCGCACCGGCGGATCAATTGCCGTGGCGGGAGTTCATCACCGATGAGCGCCTTCAACAGGTCATCGCAACGGCCCTGGCCGGCAACCGCGACCTGCGCCTGGCCGCCTTGAACGTCGAGAGGGCGCGGGCCCTTTACCGGGTTCAGCGTGACGAACTGCTGCCGTCGATCCAGGGGGTCGGCAGCGGAATCAAAGAACGCATCCCGGCGGATCTTTCGTCCGGCGGTCATTCCAAAATTGCAGAGCAGTACAGTGTCCGTCTCGGCATCAGTTCCTGGGAGATCGACTTCTTCGGCCGCATCCGCAGCCTGAAAGACCGGGCCCTGGAAGAATACCTGGCCACGGACCAGGCCCGCCGCAGCGCACAGATCCTGCTGATATCCGAGGTGGCCAATGTCTGGTTCACCCTTGCCGCGGACTCCGAAAACCTGAGACTCGCCCGGTCCACGCTGGAAACCCAGGAAGCCTCCTACAACCTCATCCGGAAACGTTGCGATGTCGGGCTCTCCTCCGATCTGGATCTCCGCCGGGCCCAGACCCAGGTCGATACGGCACGCGGATACGTCGCCCTCTACACGCAACTGGCAGCCCTCGATGAAAATGCCTTGACCCTCGTGGTAGGAACATCCGTACCACCGGAACTGCTGCCTCCGGAATTGGATGGCGTCACTTCCCCCGGGGAGATCTCCGCCGGCCTGTCCTCCGGCGTGCTCCTGCGCCGTCCCGATGTGCTGGTGGCGGAACACCGGCTCAAAGCGGCAAACGCCAATATCGGCGCCGCCCGGGCGGCTTTCTTCCCCCGCATTTCCCTGACGACGGCCTTCGGAACCGCCAGCGCCGAGCTGTCCGGACTCTTCAAAGCAGGTTCCGCTTCCTGGACTTTTGCACCGCAAATCGCCGTTCCGATTTTCGATGCCCGCACTTGGTCGGCTTACGATGTCACAAAAGTGGAACGGGAAATCTGCGTAGCCCAATACGAAAAGGCGGTCCAGACGGCCTTCCGGGAAGTGGCCGACGCCCTGGCGCGACAGGGAACCGTGGGCGAACAGCTGGCAGCCCAGCAATCCCTTGTGGAGGCTGCAGCCGAGACTTACCGTCTTTCCAACGCCCGCTACGCCCACGGGATCGACAGTTATCTGAGCGTTCTGGACGCCCAGCGCTCCCTGTACAGCGCCCAGCAGGGGCTGATCTCCCTGCGCCTGGCCCGGATCTCCAATCTGGCAACGATGTACCGGGTACTCGGAGGCGGGGCCAAGTAATCCGGACCGTGAGATTATCCGTCCCCCGCAACCCGGACGGAGCTCACCTTCCAGATCTTTTCCGCATATTCCCGGATGGATCGGTCGGACGAGAATTTTCCCATCCGGGCGACGTTGAGGATCGACATGCGAATCCACCGGTCCCGGTCAAGGTATGTCCCGTTGACTTTCTCCTGGCAATCCAGGTAGGACCGGTAGTCGGCAAGAAGAAGATACTCGTCGCGGTCAAGAAGCGTGTCGACGAGAGGTTTGAACAGGCCGCGGTCTCCTTTTGAAAAGAAACCCGAGCGGACCAGATCGATTGTCTCTCTCAGTTCCTCGTTTTTTTGATAGCAATCCATGGGGAAGTAGCCGCGAGCCTTCAAGGCCGCCACTTCCTGGGCCGTAAGGCCGAAAAGGAAGAAGTTCCCGGCCCCCACCTCCTCCCGTATCTCGGCATTGGCCCCGTCAAGGGTGCCGATCGTGACGGCGCCGTTCATCGAAAATTTCATGTTTCCCGTTCCCGATGCTTCCTTTCCTGCCAGGGAAATCTGCTCGGAAAGATCCGCCGCAGGGTAGATCTTCTGGCCGTTCTTGACGTTGAAATCGGGAAAGAAAACCACTTTCAGGCGGTCGGCCATCCCGGGGTCACGATTGACCACATCCGCAACGGAGTTGATGAACTTGATGATCAGCTTGGCCATGAAATAGCCCGGGGCCGCTTTTCCGCCGAAGATCACCGTGCGTGGGGGAACGTCCTGCCGTGGATTGTTTTTCAGCCTGATATAGTGCCTGATAACGTGCAGGACATTCAGATGCTGCCGCTTGTACTCGTGGATCCGCTTGACCTGGATGTCGAACAGGCTTTCCGGGTTCACGGCGACGCCGGTGCATTCCCTGATCAGGCCTGCCAGATCCTGCTTGTTACGGAACTTCACCCTGTGCCAGGCTTCCCGGAATCCCCCGTCATCGGCGAAGCCTTCCAGGGGACGAAAGCCATCCCGGGGACTGCAGATCCACCCGTCGCCGATCGCGTCCGTGATGAGCCCGGACATGCCCGGGTTGCTCAGCAGCATCCAGCGCCTCGGTGTAACACCGTTGGTCACGTTATGAAACTTCTCCGGCGAAAATTCATGGAAATCCCTCATCACCGTTTCCTTCAACAATTCCGTATGCAACGCCGACACGCCGTTCACGCAATGGCTTCCCACCATTGCCAGATGGGACATACGGACATACCGGCCGCCGGTTTCGTCGATGAGGGAAAGACGTCCGAGGCGCTCTTCGTCGCCGGGACAGGCACGCCCGACCTCGTCAAGGAAACGGCGGTTTATCTCGAAAATGATTTCCAGGTGCCTCGGAAGCACCTGACGGAACAGCTCCAGGGGCCACTTTTCCAGGGCCTCCGGAAGCAGCGTATGGTTCGTGTAGGAAAACTGCTTTCTTGTCAATTCCCAAGCCCGCTCCCAATCGATCCGGTATTCATCCACCAGAAGCCGCATGAGTTCCGCCACCGCAATCGAGGGATGCGTATCGTTCAGCTGAACGGCGAACCGATCGTCGATGGTATCCGGCGAAGCACCCGTCAGCCCATGGATCCGGATCATGTCCTGGAGGGAACAGGAGACAAGGAAGTACTGCTGGGAAAGACGCAGTTGTTTTCCGGCAGCCGGTTCATCGTTCGGATAAAGAATCTTGGAAATCGTTTCGGAGGCCACTTTTTCCTCGACGGCGCCGTCGTAATCACCGGTGTTGAAGGCCTGGAAATCAAAAGACTCGCAGGCCTCCGATTTCCAGAGACGGAGAAGATTGACCGTATCCACATGGTAGCCCGGCACCGGGGTATCATAAGCCATCCCTTTCACGACCCGCTCGGGAATCCAGCGGACACGGTAGCGCCCGTCTTCGTCATAACCGTGTTCCGTATGGCCGCCGAACTGGACATAATATGCAATTTCAGGACGGGCGATCTCCCATGGATTGCCGAGAGCCAGCCACTTGTCCGTTACCTCGGATTGCCATCCGTCGCGAATTTTCTGATCGAAGATGCCGAACTCGTAACGTATGCCGTACCCGATGGCCGGAATTTCCAGCGAGGCGAGGGAATCAAGAAAACATGCGGCCAGCCTGCCGAGGCCGCCGCTTCCAAGACCCGGCTCTCCCTCCTGGGCCATCAGGTCATCCAGATTGAGACCAAGCTGCCTCGTGGCTTCCCTGACCTGTCCGTCAATGCCGAGATTCACCATGGCATTGCCCAAGTGCGGTCCCGTCAGGAATTCCGCAGAGAGGTAGCACACCGCCCTGGTGCTTTTTCGAAGGGCTTCCGTCGACCGGATAAAACGGTCGAGCATCCGGTCACGCACCGTGTACGCCAAGGCCATGTACCAGTCATTGATCGTTGCGATCCTGGGGATGCGTGCCTGGATGAAGTACAGATTTTCCAGGATAGCCCGCCTGATCGCGTCGGAACTCAAACCCGTCCTGACATCTTCGGGTTCCTGCTGAACTCCGGCTCCCGCTTCGACACGTTCCTCATCCATGACACACCTCCTGCGGATGTGTAATCGCAGCACACCCGGAATCAATTCGCCAAGCACCGCGGCTCAGACACACTTTGCACATCCGGAGAATCCCCTGCGTTTTCGAAACCTTTTCGTTTGCTTGAAGCATTCTATGCTGAATGGAAGTATATGACAAGACAGAATAGACCTCTACTCCGGAGCAAGGCGGAAAGACCTGACGGAACCAGAAAAGAAGCCCCACCGGATCCGCTGCGGGCAACCGTTTACAACCTCGCCAGATCCGCAGCCTGCCGATCGGCCCTGCCCAGAGGCAGATCCCTGATTTCGCCGGGGAACGCCCACCGGTAGTCCTTGCAGGAGCCGTTGACCTGCCGGCTGCCTGAAACGGAACAGGAAAAGACATGGAGGCGGAGGCGGAAATGGGTATAGGCATGCCGGACGGTCCCCAGGAACACGTCGTCCCGGATGTCGATTCCGGTTTCGTCCCGGACGCTTCTTGCGAGAGTCTGAACCGGCTCTTCCCCCGGTTCTGCGAAACCGCCGGGAAATTTCCAGAGAGAGGCGAGGAGACCTCGGTGTTGGCGCTTGACCAGCAGGACGCGGTCAAGGGGATCCCGGATGACGGCCGCGACGGCGTGCCGGACGGGAACTTTTTTCTTTTCCCGCCGGGACGGGAAAGTTTCGGGTGCGTCATGGATCCGGGCAAGGCAGTTTTCGCCGAGGGGACAATCCGCGCACAGGGGTTCCCGGGGCAGGCAGATCACCGCCCCGAGTTCCATCAGGGCCTGATTGAAATCCCCCGCCCGCCCCGGCGGCAGGATCGGCGCCAGGAGACCGGACAGGTAACGCAGACCTTCCTTATCGGCCATGATTCCCGCCAGGGCGAAATAGCGGCACAGGACGCGCCGGACATTTCCGTCTATCGCGGGGACGTCCTGCCCGAAGGCGATACTCGAAACGGCCCCCGCCGTGTAGGCCCCGACACCGGGAAGCCCGGCAAGCTCCTCGGGGCGGTCCGGGATTATCCCTGCGTACGTGTCCACAACGATCTTAGCGGCCTTGAGAAGTTGCCGGGCCCGGGCGTAGTAGCCCAGGTTTTCCCAGACCTTGAGGACCTCCTCCTCCGAGGCGGCAGCGAGGGCGGAAACCGTCGGAAACCTGTTTAAAAATCTTTCGTAATAGGGAACGACCGTACTGACCCGGGTCTGCTGGAGCATGACCTCGGACAGCCAGACACGGTACGGGTCCCTGGTTTCCCGCCAGGGGAGAGATCTGCGGTGGAGCCGGTACCACGCCAGGAGGCCCTCGACGGGAAAGCTTCCCGGCTCCGGTGCCGGTACGCCGCCTGAACCGGAAATACCGGGCATAACGGAAGATCAGGCCGGTTTCAGGTTGGGGAAACGCTGATCCAGGATCCGGTTCCAGTCCGTCCGCTCCGCCTGGATCCGTTCGAACAGGGCCGTACAATCGCCCTCGATCGTCACCTGCAGGATCCGGTCACCCTGGACGATCCGGTTGACCACTTCCTGACCGGCCGGTGAATCGACGGCGCCGAACACCGCATGATGCTGGTCGAGCCAGGGCGTCGGCACATGGGTGATGAAAAACTGGCTTCCGTTGGTTCCCGGCCCCGCATTGGCCATGGAAAGAATTCCGGGGCGGTCGTGCTTGAGATCGGGCTGGAATTCATCGTCAAACCGGTACCCCGGACCGCCCGTTCCCGTTCCGTAGGGGCATCCGCCCTGAATCATGAAATCGGCGATGACCCGGTGAAAGACGAGGCCGTCGTAATATCCCCGCAACGCCAGATTGGCGAAATTGCCGACCGTTACGGGAACACGGTCGGCGAAAAGCCGGATCCGGATCAACCCTTTATCCGTCTGTATCAGCGCAAAAAGTTCGTCCCTGTTTTCCATGAGGCT
>JAGVTI010000091.1 GCA_019136935.1 Deltaproteobacteria bacterium | reverse complement strand
CATGGTCCGTTTCAGTGCCATTCTCCAGGGGCAATTCGCCGGGAACATCGGCTGGGATGCGGTCAACCTGTTTCTGGCTCCATACCTGACCGGCAAGACCGACAAGGAGGTCCTCCAGTTCGCCCAGATGCTCATCTACGAGTTTTCCCAGATGACCGCCGCCCGGGGCGGCCAGGCCATTTTTACGGATATCCACCTGTACTGGGAGGTGCCGCGCCATTTTCGCGACGTTCCCGCTATCGGCCCCGGCGGGGGGGGGACGGGAAAGAACTACGGCGACTACGGTGACGATGCCCGGAGGTTCGTCAGGGCGATCTTCCAGGTCCTGAAAAAAGGAGATGCAACCGGCAGCCCCTTTATCTTTCCCCGGCCTTTTGTCCACATTACGGAGGATTTTTTCCGGACCCCGGATCACGACGTGTTTCTCAGGGAAATTTGCGATGCCGGGGTGGAGAAAGGCAATCCACCCGGAGATTACCGGACGCCCTGGAAGATGAGGTTGGCAGCCATGCAGAATGTCACCCTCAACCTGCCCCGGGTGGCGTATAAAGCCCAGAAGGAGGATGAAAAACTGTTCCGCATTCTGGGAGAACTGATGGATCTGGCCGCAAAAGCGCATCTCCAGAAGCGCAATTTTATCAAAAGACTTCTTGCCTACGGAGAATCGGGGCCGCTGGCGATTTTGGCCATGAACAAGGACGGCACCCCCTTCCTGCGGATAGAAAAAACATCGTATCTTATCGGCTTGCTGGGGTTGAATGAGCTGGTCCAGATTCACGGAGGAAAACAGTTGCATGAATCGGATGAGGCCATGGCCTTAGGGTTGAAGGTGATCCGTTTTCTCAAGGATAAGGCCGATACCCTGTCGAAAGAGCACGGTTTACGGATTACCTTGGAACAATCTCCTGCCGAAACCACGGCTTACCGGTTTGCGAAGCTTGATTTGCGGTATTTTTCACCGGAGGCGGGAAGGATCGTGAAGGGGGACCTGTCAAGGGGAGAGATTTTCTACACCAACTCGGCCGACCTGAACGTGTCTGCCTCGTTGAAGCCCATCGACCGGCTCAAAACGGAAGGGACTTTTCATCCCTTTTTCGGCTGTGGGGCCGTGTCCCATATCTGGCTTGGCGACACGGTGCCGGCAGGGGAAACTCTGGCGAAGCTCGTCGTCGATGTGTACCGTCACTCGACCGGCAAAGTGCTGACTTTCTCCCCTGAATTTACGATATGCCCCTCCTGTCGGACAACCATTCGGGGTCTGCATGCCAGGTGCACCTGCTGCGGCTGGAATACGGTGGACGGCATTTCCCGGATCACCCAGTATTTCAGCAGAACATCGGGTTGGAACCGGGGTAAAATAGGAGAATTGAAGGTCCGTTACCGTTATGCGGCCTCCTCTTTCGAGCAGGAGTGATCCTCGACTTAAAGACCGGGACAGATGATGATGAATCGATGCGGATGGATAAGAAAAACCCTGTTTTGGATGATTGTACAGGCGTTGTTCTGTGCCCTTTTTGTTTTTCCGGCCTTTGCTGAGTTCACCATCGAGGATGAGAAGAAGCTGGGGCAGGAATTCTATGAGAAGATGGTGAATAACGGTTTCCTGATCCAGGACAAGCGGATGAATGACTATATTACAAAGGTCGGCATGGCCGTTTTAAGTTCCGTCAAGACGCCGCTTTTCGATTACCGCTTTTCCATTGTCAAAAGTTCGGCCGTCAATGCTTTCGCGACCCCCGGGGGGTATGTTTACGTGAACCGAGGTTTGATCGCCCTCGTGGAAACGGAGGGGGAACTGGCGGCGGTGCTGGCCCATGAAATCGCTCACGTCAACGCCCGCCACATTGCGGACATGGTCAATAAATCGACCAAGGTCAACATTGCGGCGCTGGCGGCCATGATTGCCGGGGCCTTTCTTGGCGCCGGAGGGGATGTGTCGGCGGCGATCATGGGTTTTTCCATGGCGACGGCCCAGACGATGAGTTTGAAGTACAGCCGTGACAACGAAGAGGAAGCGGACCGGTACGGCATGCTCTACCTCACCGAGGCGGGCTACAAGGGTGAGGCCACCCTCAATCTCCTGAAATTGATGAGACGGTACGAGTTCTACTCGAACAGCGTTCCCTCCTATTTTTTAACCCATCCCGGCACGGATGACCGGATCCGCTACATCGACGGTCTCCTGCAGACGACCTACGCGAACCGGGGGGGGAAAGACCAAATTGCCGGTCCCTTTCGACGGATCCGGACGGTCTTGATGACCGGAGGAGGGG
>JAGVTI010000119.1 GCA_019136935.1 Deltaproteobacteria bacterium | reverse complement strand
GGCAATGAACGATAATGGGTAAATGGTATTCGATGGCGATTTCGAGCTGCTTCCGGAACAGCGCAATCTGGCATTCCTGGCGGTCATGCCCGGCAGCGAAATCCAGACCGATTTCCCCGACTGCCACCGCATTTCCCCGGTCAAGGCATTCTTTCACCCTTTCCACGTCAACCGGATCACCGGCGAACCAGGGATGGATGCCGTAGGCCGGAAAAACGAATCCGGGGTAACGCCCGGCTAACGCGAAGGTTCTGTCGAGAGAGTCCCGGTCATAGGCGGGGACCACGCAGGCTCCCACGGCGGCGTTTTTTGCCCTGGCGACGACCTCATCCAATTTCACAAAAGCGGGCTCGTTCAAATGGGCATGGCTGTCAATCAACAGGGCTCCCCTCATCTTTGGCTCTTTCGACACGATTTATCGGCCTGTTTTATCCTTGACGATTCATCATTATTTGCTAAATGAGTTCTATTAACCGCATCCCCATCCAATCGCCAGCTTTTTTTGCCCGATTTCCGGCAGAAGGGAGGAAAAATTCTTCATCGTGATGATGCGCGAAACGATCGCCCTGCAACTGGATTACATTTTCTTCCTCTACGGCCTTTCCTTCATTCTGATCGCGGTCGTCACATTTGCCCTGCATCGGATCGACAGAAACCGACTGCCCTGGTTTTGGCTTGTCTTTTTCGGTCTGATCCACGGCTTTAACGAATGGCTCGACATGCTGGCCCTGAGCCTGGGGGATCACCCGATTTTCTCGGTTTCGCGCCTTTTCGTTCTCGCCGTGTCTTTCCTGTGCCTACTGGAGTTTTTCAGGCGCGGATTGAACCAGCTGCAAGGCGTTAAAGTTCCTCCCTATGCAACGCTTTTCCTGGCCGGAATTTCTTTTTGGGGCCTGTTTTACGGCTTAAATGGACTGTTCGTTTCTTTCCGCTACACCCTGGGATTTATCGGCACCCTGGGTACAGCGTACATTATCCGGCTTTACCGCCGGAAATACCATCCTCGCAATGTCCCGCTGTCTTTCGCCGTTTACAGCCTTGTTCTGTACGGCGTTCTTGCGGGATTGATTGTTCCGAAAGCCGATTTCTATCCGCCCATCCTGTTCAACCAGGATAGGCTGTTGCATGTTACCTTGGGTTTACCCGTGCAACTTTTCCGCGGAATCCTGGCCGCGGTCGTCAGCCTTTCCATCTGGTTTTTTTATCTCCACTGCCGAAAAAGCGCATCCCTGGTTTATCTGCACCGGGAAAAATATTACGGCAAATTAATTGCCGGACTCCTGATCTTTACGGTGATTGCCGGATGGGCATTGACCGATTATGCGGGGAGGAAAAAAGAGAAACACCTGGAAGAAAGCCTGTTGCGCCAGGTACAGATCGCCGCTGCCTCTTTAGATCAGGCAATGGTCCGGAAACTTAAATGGAATGAAGCCGATCTGGCTTCCCCGGAGTATCCGTATCTCAAAGAGAAAATGACCCGGTTTCAGAAAGCGGCCCCGGCCAGCCGGTTCGTCAGCCTGATGGGCTACCGGGATCAGCGCACCTACGTGCTGATCGATTCCGAACCCCCGGAATCGCCGGATTATTCACCCCCGGGTCAATACTACGCAGAAGCCTCTGGAGAATACATCCGTCTTCTCGCCGGCGGTGATCAAGGGATCATCGGCCCCCTCGATGACCGCTGGGGATCCTGGATTACGGGGGTCTGCCCCGTGGCGAAATTCGACGACGGAACCATTTACCTGACCTTTGATTTCGACGCGTTTTTCTGGAATCGGGAAGTCCGTCAATCCCGCTTGATCCCGATTGTCATCACGTTGATGGAAAACACTCCGTCACGTCTTCGATCATGTTTACGACGCCATTATCGTTCACGACGGAAATGGACACATCCTCGACGTCAATGACCGCACTTTGAGTCTGTACGGTATTTCGCGGAATGAAATAAGCGGATTATCCGGCGTTTATGATCTTTTTTCTTCAACGAACCCGCCTGATTCTTATCGTGCGACCTGGGCGAAAGTGCTGGCGGGAGAAAACGTCCTTCTTGAATGGCACGGCCGAAGACCCCACGACGGTGTCCAATTTCCCGTAGAAATACACCTCTGCCGGATGGATTTGTCCGGGAAACCCGTCATTGTCGCCACGTTGAGAGACATGACTCTTTACAGGCAGGCCGAGGAACAGCGCCATGCCCTCCAGAAGCAGTTCCTGGAAGCCCAGAAAATGGAATCAATCGGGCGACTCGCCGGCGGCGTCGCCCACGACTTCAACAATCTGCTGGCGACCATTCTGGGTTATACGGAAATGACCCTCGAATTCATGACACCACCCGG
>JAGVTI010000244.1:733-2572 GCA_019136935.1 Deltaproteobacteria bacterium | reverse complement strand
CTCAAGGACGGTTCCCGGGTCAACGCCATTATTCCCCCTTCCGCCATCGACGGGCCGGCCCTGTCGATCCGGCGTTTTGCCGTCGATCCCCTGGAGATGGAGAATCTCATCGTCCTCAAAAGCATTACGGCGGATATCGGGGAGTTGCTGAAGGGAATCGTGAAGGCAAGATTGAACGTGCTTATTTCCGGAGGAACCGGTACCGGCAAGACGACGCTCCTGAATGTCCTGTCGCGCTTCATCCCTGCGGATGAACGGATTGTGACCATCGAGGACTCGGCGGAACTTCAGCTCAAGCAGGAACACGTGGTGAGGCTGGAAACCCGGCCGCCGAACATCGAAGGGAAGGGGGAAATCACCCAGCGCGACCTGGTGAGAAACAGCCTGCGTATGAGGCCGGACCGGATCATCGTCGGCGAGGTCCGCGCCGGCGAAGTGGTGGACATGCTCCAGGCGATGAACACGGGTCATGACGGTTCCCTGACGACGATTCACTCGAACTCTCCGCGGGACGCCCTCCTGCGCATGGAAACCCTGGTGGCCATGGCGGGACTGAGTATCCCGACCGAGGCGATCCGCCGTTACATCAGTTCGGCCCTGGACGTGGTGATCCAGATCGCCCGCCTGATCGACGGCAGCCGGAAGGTGGTCAGCCTGTCGGAGATTACGGGCATGGAGGGAAATGTCATCACGATGCAGGAAATTTTTTCCTTCGAACAGACCGGCGTGACCGAGGAAGGGGAAGTGAAGGGGCGGTTCAGGATGACGGGGGTCATGCCCCGCTTCATCGACCGGTTCAAGGCCAACGGTATTCCGGTTCCCTACGAGACGCTGGATCCACGGAACGTCATGGAAATATGAAACTCTCAAGATAACGGAGTTGATATGCAGATCCTGCCAGCCGTTTTAATTTTCCTTGCCGTGGTTCTCCTGATCGAGAGCCTGTTCCTCCTGGGACGGACCCGATGGAATCCGGAGAAGCGCCGAATCAGGGCTCAGCTGCGCCAGTTGTCCGGGGAACCCTACGGAAGCCGGGACATCGACGTGGTGCGGCGGCGCATCATGAGCGAGATTCCCTGGCTCAACCGTTTTCTGCTTAGAGTTCGTGTCCCGGTCGTCACGCGCCTGGAGCGCATGGTCGTCCAGGCCAACCTGCCCCATCCCCTGGGATTCTACCTGCTTTTATCGGGTCTTCTGTTCGCGGTAGGCGTTCTCCTGTCATCGATCGCCGTCCGGTGGTTCTGGCTGCGTCTGGTCATCGGGATCATGCTTGGTTTGCTTCCCATCCTGTACATCCACTTGAAGAAGCGCAACCGGATCGCCAAATTCGAGGAACAGCTCCCGGAGGTGCTGGATATGCTGGCCCGGTCCCTCAAGGCCGGTCATGCCTTTACCGGGGGCATGCAGATGATCAGCCAGGAGTTCGAAGAGCCGGCGGGCACCGAGTTCGGCAAGACCCTCGACGAAATCAACTTCGGCGTGGCCTATGAGGACGCGCTGAAAAACCTGGTCGCCCGGGTCGACAGCGACGATTTGAAACTCTTCGTTATTTCGGTGGTCATTCAGCGGGAAAGCGGTGGAAATCTCGCCGAGATCCTGGAGAACATCGCCCGGCTGATCCGGAGCCGTTTCGTCCTGAAAGGGCAGATCAAGACCCTGACGGCGGAGGCGCGCCTGTCGGCGATCATTCTGGCGGGTCTGCCCTTCTTCGTCGGCTTACTGATTTTTTTCACGAATCCCGACTATGTCAAGATGCTGTTCGCCGATCCCATCGGGCATGTCATGCTGGCCGGTGCCGGCATCATGATGGTCCTGGGGATCATCGTCATGAAAAGAATG
>JAGVTI010000244.1:0-709 GCA_019136935.1 Deltaproteobacteria bacterium | reverse complement strand
CGTCATTTCCATGCTGATTTTTGCGGGACTGGTGCTCCTTATCCTTTCCGGTTTCCTTTTTTTCCGGAAAACGACGAAAAAAAAGGAAATCATCGATAAAATCGACCGGTACGTGGCAACGGAAAGGAGAAGCGGCGTGCAGAAATCAGGCAAGGGCCCTTCGATGAAGCAGTTCTTCGCCAACCTCGCCGAAAAGCTCGCCCCCCTGTCGACGCCGAAAAAGGAAGCGGAACTCAGCCATCGGCGCCAGAAACTGGCCATGGCCGGTTACCGCCGGACCGGCGACGTCGTGCTGTTTTACGGCAGCAAGGTTCTCCTGGCAATCCTTTTACCCGTGTCGTTGTTTCTTTGTCACCTCCTGTTCGGCATCCTCATGGAACGGTCCGTTCTTCTCGTGGCCCTCATTCTCATCGCTTTACTCGGGTTTTATGCGCCGGATGCATGGGTCCATTTCGCAGTCGCTCACCGGCAGGAAAAGATCCGGGAGGGATTTCCCGATGCGCTGGATCTCATGGTGGTCTGCGTCGAGGCGGGGATGGGGCTTGACCAGGCGATCAAGCGCATTTCCGATGAAATGAAAATAAGCAACAAGGTTATCAGCGACGAATTCGGACTGATGACCCTGGAGATGAGGGCGGGACGCTCCCGCAAGGACGCCATGCGAAACCTGGGTACGCGGACGGGCGTGGAAGACGTAAAAAGCCTGGTC
>JAGVTI010000110.1 GCA_019136935.1 Deltaproteobacteria bacterium | reverse complement strand
GATCGCCGCAGGCATCGCCCCTCTCTCAGCGGCAAGGCTCTTGTTTGCAAGCAGTTTTACCGGGGCGATGATCGATCAGTTCCTGGGCGGCCAAGTCGGCCGGGAGGAAAAGCTTCTTGAAATCCGGGAGACCGTGCAAATCGTCCTGAGGGGATTGAACCCGCAGGAGGGGCCCCCTGTTTCCCCACCCCAGAGCAGGAACCAGAAATGAAGAAAAGATTGTCAGCGTTCTTCTGCCTTGCGGCGATGCAACCCATCCTGATGACGGGATGCGCCGTCGGGCCCGATTTTCGCCCCCCCGATTTCAAAACGCCTCCGCATTTCACGGCGGCGCCCCTGCCCGCTGAAACGGCGGCAACGGACACCAAGGGCGGCAATGCGCAGCGATTCGCATTCGCGGAGGATCTCTCGGCCCAATGGTGGACCTTGTTCGGCTCTCCGGAGCTGGATACGCTGGTCAGGCAGGGTCTGACGAACAGCCCCTCAATGGCCGCAGCCCAGGCGGCCCTCCGCAAGGCCGAGGAAAACTACCGGGCCGCAAGAGGCGCTCTCCTGTTCCCCGGCGTCGACGCAAGCATCTACGGGGGACGCCAAAGAACCTCCACCTACACGAACGGAGGCGGAGACAACACCTTCAACCTGTATCATGCCTCGGTCGGCGTCTCTTACACCCTCGATCTTTTCGGCGGATCCCGGAGGCGCCTGGAAGCCCTGCAGGCCCAAGTCGATTATCAGCGCTTCCTGTATGAGGCCGCCTACCTGACCCTGGCAGCCAATATCGTAACCACCGCCATCCGGGAAGCGGCACTCCGGGACGAAATCGCGGCCACACACGAAATTCTGAAGGCCGAAGAAAAGCATCTGAAAGTGGTGCAGAAGCAGTTCGAGCTCGGCGCGGTAGCCAGAATCGCGGTTCTGGCCCAGCAAACGGAGCTTGCGGCGACAAAGGCATCCCTGCCCCCTCTGGAGAAAGAGCACGCCCTCACCCGGCACGCCCTTTCGGTTCTCGTGGGCCGGACGCCCGGAGAAGGCCACGTCTCGGATTTTTCCCTCGACAGGATCGTCCTGCCGGAAAATCTGCCCGTCAGCCTGCCGTCTGTCCTGGCGCGCCAGCGGCCCGATATCCGGGCCGCCGAATCCGTTCTGCACCAGGCCTGCGCGGAGGTCGGCGTGGCCACGGCAAATCTCTATCCACGGGTGACACTGAGCGGCGGTTACGGAACCGAGGCCCTCGGCACGGGGGACCTGTTCAGCAGCCCAAGCATCGTCTGGAACCTGGGAGCGGGGCTGCTGCAGCCCCTGTTTCACGGCGGAGAGCTGACGGCAAAGCGGCGCGCCGCCATCGCCGCTTTTGACGAAGCGGCCGCCCAATACCGCCAGACGGTGCTCAAGGCTTTCCAGGATGTGGCCGACGTCCTGCGCTCCCTGGAAACCGACGCCCGGACGTTACAGGCCGAAGCGGAGGCGAAGGCCGCGGCCACGGCGACTCTCGAAATGGCGGAAAAACAATTCGAGCTCGGCGCCGTGAACTACCTGTATCTGCTGGTTGCGCAGAGAAATTACCACCGGGCCCGTGTCAGCCTGATCGCTGCACGGGCGGTCCGCTATGCCGATACGGCCGCCTTGTTCCAGGCGCTTGGCGGCGGCTGGTGGAACCGGGAGGGGGGAGAACCCGGGACAACACCGATGCAAGAATCGAATTAAACGGCACGGGAGGGGACAATCTGTCTTACAGGAGAACAGAAATGGCCAAACGAATGATCATCATGCTGATTCTGGTCGGCGCGCTCTTTGGAGGGATATTCGGTTTCAAAGCGTTCATGGGTTACATGATGCAGAAAGGCATGGCCTCGCAGGGTCCGCCGGTTCAGACCGTATCGGCCATCAGGGCCGCCGTTCAGGAATGGCAGCCCCGTCTTGAGGCGGTCGGATCTCTGAAAGCGCTCCGCGGGGCGGACCTCGCCCCTGAGGTAAGCGGTATCGTCTCGCGGATCCATTTCCAGTCGGGAGAAACGGTCAAGGCGGGAACCATCCTCCTGGAAATGGACGCCCGGTCCGACACGGCAAAACTCCAATCCCTGAAGGCGTCCCTGGAGCTGGCCAGGAAAACCTGGCTCCGGGACCAGGAGCAGTTCAAGGAACAGGCCGTCAGCCAGGCGACCCTGGATGCCGATCTGGCCAATCTGCAGAGCGCGGAAGCTCAGGTCGCCGAACAGCAGGCCCTGGTGGACAAGAAGATTCTCCGGGCTCCTTTCGACGGCCGCCTCGGCATTCGCATGGTCGATCTCGGACAGTATCTCAACCCGGGAATGAAAATCGCCACCCTCCAGACCCTCGATCCGATCTTCGTCGATTTCTTTCTGCCCCAGAAGGACATCAGCCGAATCTCCATCGGCCACAAGGTGACCGTCATCGTGGATGCCTACCCCGAACAGGTTTTCAGCGGCGTTATTTCCGCCATCGATCCCAAGGTCGATACGGGTACACGCAACGTCGGAATCCGGGCGACGATCCGGAACCCGGAACAACAGCTCCTGCCGGGCATGTTCAGTGTCACCCATATCGACACGGGGCGTCCGGGACGCTTCATCACCCTGCCCCAGACGGCCATCGTCTTCAATCCCTACGGCAATATCGTCTACCTCGTCACGGAAAAAGGCAGAAACGCCGACGGCAAACCCAACCTGGTCGCCATGCAGAAATTCGTGAAGACGGGCGAAACGAGGGGTGATCAGATTGCCGTTCTGGAGGGATTGAAGGAGGGTGACTTCGTCGTCACATCGGGGCAGATCAAACTGCGTAACGGCACGCCGATCGCCATCAACAACCGGATTCAGCCGGCCAACGACCCCGCACCGGCTCCCGTCGACGACTGAACGGGAAATCGCCATGAATTTCACGGACATCTTCATTCGCCGTCCCGTCCTGGCCAGTGTCATCAGCCTGCTGATTCTCGTCCTGGGCCTGCGCTCCCTCGACCTGTTACCCGTCCTGCAGTATCCCCAAACGGAAAACGCCGTGGTGACGGTCACGACGACCTACACGGGAGCGGACGCGAACCTCGTCGCGGGGTTCATCACGACCCCTCTGGAACATTCCATCGCCCAGGCGAACGGCATCGACTACATGACCTCGTCAAGCACCCTGGGGCGGAGCACCATTACGGCCAATTTGATATTGAATTACGATACGGGGAAGGCCCTGACGGAAATCAACACAAAGGTCAACGCCGTCATCAACAAGCTGCCGCCGGATGCCGAACAGCCCGTCATCAACGTGGAAATCGGGGAAACCATCCACTCCATGTACATTGGGTACGAAAGCAAGACCCTGCCTTCGAACAACATTACGGACTACCTGACACGGGTCGTTCAACCGCAGCTTCAGGCGGTTTCGGGCGTGCAGACGGCGGAGATCCTGGGCGAAAAGCTGTTCGCCCTTCGCGCCTGGCTCAATCCGCAGCAGCTGGCGGCCTACGGTCTGACCGCAGCCGATGTCTGGGCTGCTCTCGCGAAAAACGATTATCTGTCCGCCGTGGGACGAACCAAGGGGCAGATGGTCCAGGTCAACCTGACCGCGTCGACAAACCTCATCTCCCTCGAGGAATTCAGAAACCTGATCGTCAAACAGGATAACGGCGCGGTGGTTCGGCTGAAGGACGTGGGCACGGTCAGCCTCGGCGCCGAAGACTACGATTCCCAGGTTTATCTGGACGGGAAAAAGGCCGTTTACATCGGCATCAAGGTCGCCCCGGCGGCCAACCTCCTCGAAGTCATCAAGCGGGTCCACGTGGTTCTCAGGCAGATCGATGAGCAACTGCCGGAAGGGATCAGTCAATCCGTCGGTTACGATGCCAGCGAATTCGTGAACAGTTCCATCAACGAGGTCATCAAGTCCCTGGCTGAAGCCCTACTGATCGTGACGCTCGTCGTGTTTGTTTTTTTAGGCTCGGTTCGCGCGGTTCTGATCCCTGTTCTGGCTATCCCCCTGTCCTTGATCGGGGCGTTCACCTTCATGCTGATCTTCGGCTTTTCCATCAACCTGCTGACTCTCCTCGCCCTCGTTCTGGCGATCGGCCTGGTGGTGGATGACGCCATCATCATCGTTGAAAATGCCGATCGGCATCTGGAGGCAGGGAAATCCCCCCTGGAGGCCGCCATCATCGCCGCCCGGGAGCTGGCAAAACCCATCGTGGTCATGACCGTCGTTCTGATTGCCGTCTTTGTCCCCATCGGATTCATGGGCGGATTGACCGGCGCCCTGTTCACGGAGTTCGCCTTTACCCTGGTCGGCACCGTGACCATTTCCGGCATCGTCGCCCTGACCCTGTCGCCGATGATGTGCTCGCGCCTTTTCAAACCTCTCGAAACCGCACAGAAGGGCTGGCAGACGCGCCTGGTCATTTACCTGGATCGTAAATTCGAGATTCTGAGCCGCTTCTACGAGCGCCTGCTCCACGGAACACTCAACTATGTCCCGGTGACCGTGACCTTCGCCTGCATCGTCCTGGTCAGCATCTATTTTCTTTACGCCGGGGCAAAATCCGAACTGGCGCCGCAGGAGGACCTCGGCATCGTGATCACCTCGTCAACCGCGGCGCCGAACTCGACGTTGCAGCAGCGCCATCTTTACCTGCAGGCAATCCATGAAATCTTCGTGAAGCATCCCGAAACGTTCGGCGTATTCCAGATCGACGTCCCCGGCATCAACGTTTCCGGCATGGTCCTGAATCCCTGGAATGAACGGAAGAAGACCGCCAGTGATCTGCAGCCGGTCATCCAGCAGGAGATATCCTCCGTCAGCGGATTCAATACCGTGGCGTTCCAGCCGCCCTCCCTGCCGGGGAGCCACGGACTGCCGATCGAGTTTGCCATTCTCACCACGGATCCGTTCGAACGTCTCGATGATGTCGCCGAAAACTTTCTGCAGGAAGCGCAACGAAGCGGTATGTTCATGTTCCTCGATTCCGACTTGAAGTACGACCTTCCCGAATCACGGTTGATCATCGACCGGAATCTGGCCTCGCAGTTGGGATTGACGATGAACGACGTCGGAGGCGCGCTGTCGGCCATGCTCGGCGGCGGCCATGTAAACTATTTCAGCCTCGAAGGGCGGTCCTACAAGGTCATCCCGCAGGTGCAGCAGCGGTACCGCCTGAATGCGGATCAGCTGAACAACTACTATATCCGGACGGCAAGCGGAAATGCGGTTCCGGTCTCCACGGTCGTCCATATCGAAACCAAGACCGTCCCCCAGTCCCTGAACCATTTTCAGCAGCAGCACGCGGCAACGCTCTCCGGCGTCCCGCACCCCGGCGTGACCCAGGGGGAAGCCCTGGCCTACCTGAAGGATCTGGCCGGCCGTCTCCTCCCCCAGGGTTACACGATCGACTATGCCGGCCAGTCGCGGCAGTTCATTCAGGAATCGACGGCCCTGATGCTCACCTTCTTTTTCGCCATGATCATCATCTTCCTGGCGCTGGCGGCCCAGTTTGAAAGCTTCCGCGATCCCATCATCATTCTTGTGACCGTTCCCCTGTCCATCTGCGGCGCGCTGATTTTCATCAGCCTCGGCGTCGGCGGCGCGAGCCTGAACATCTACACGCAGGTGGGCCTCGTTACGCTCGTCGGCCTCATCAGCAAGCACGGAATCCTGATCGTTGAATTTGCAAACAATCTGCAGCGCAAGGGTTCGAGTAAACGCCAGGCCATTGAAGACGCGGCGGCCATCCGCCTCCGGCCGATCCTCATGACCACGGCGGCCATGGTTCTGGGTGTCGTCCCCCTGATTACCGCATCGGGCGCCGGCGCCGCCAGCCGGTACAACCTGGGTCTCGTCATCGCCACGGGGATCGCCATCGGGACCCTTTTCACCCTGTTTGTCGTACCGGCGATGTACATGCTCCTGGCAACGGATCACGCCAGGCAACAGGCGAAAGAAGATATACGGGGGAACGTCAGCCATCGTTTACACGACTGATGTCCTCGCTTCATGACATACTGGAGAAACACCGCCCGACGCCGGAAAAACCACATATCATTCGGTGAAAATGAAACTTACGGAAAAGGACTTCGATCAAGCCGTTCAGCGCGCCATAGACCGCATCCCCGCAGAAATCCGGGAACACCTGGAAAACGTGTCCATCACGGTCCAAAAACGCGCATCCCGGGAAATGCTGAAAGAACTGGGAATGACCCCGGACGATCCGCCCCTGGGTCTTTACGAGGGCGCCTCCCTGCCGGAGCGCTCCATTCTGGAACCGCCTCTGTATCCCGACACCATCTTTATCTTCCAGGAACCCCTGGAACAGATGTGCCGGACCCGCGAAGAGCTGGAACGGGAAATCGAAATCACGGTTGTCCACGAAATCGCGCATTTTTTCGGTATCGACGACGAGCGCCTGGCGGAACTGGGATATGACTGACAGCCCCTTTTTCCCCCACCGGCAGTTACCGTACGTTCCGGCTACGTTCCCGTTTTGACGCCGAAGATTGTTTCCACCGCTTTCAAGATCCCACGGACAATCAGATCCACAGGAACGGCCTCGCAGGTTTTGCCTTCCAGCGTCAACGTCCTGCATTCATTATCCCCGCAGATATCGCAGCATGGGCTCCGGCCGGTTTCCGCCTGAAGCCAGCTTTCCAGGTGCTTTCCTTCGATGGAAATGACGTTGGAAGCGAGGGGATGACGTTTGAAAAAAAGCGGCGGAATCCGTTTCTTCTGCAGGAGAATTTCAATCCCCTGTCCCGCGAGCAAGGGACGCAAAAACGCCACGGCATCATCGAGGTGTGTCTCCGTGTCACGGCAGCGGGGGCAGGTTGCATCGGTACCGTCCACCAATCTTTGCCAAGTCACATGCAGAACTTTTCGCGGCACCGGGGAAGGATCGCTCGACATCATCATAATACGAAATGGTCGGGCATGTCGGCCAACGCGATTTCGCTTTCGCCGTTCTCGTCAATCTTCAGAACCATGCTTTCCAGAGCCCCCAGATCAATCTTTTCCCTGACCCACTGATTCCATGCCTCCCTGTGGGTGGAGACAATCGCGTCGAAGTTCAAGGACGGATCGAAGCGAGGAAGAGCTTCATCGGTAATCCACACGCAATAATGACATTTCGCGGCTCCCTGCTCGGAAACGACATAGAAATATTGGAAACGCCTGCTGCCCGGTTTTAACCCGTCTTTAATCTGATAACTCTTGTGGTACCATTCTTTTTCCATCTCCGTTCTCCTTTCTCATCCAAGTTTGTTTCATCCGAATATCGACGACCCCGCATGTCATCCCGAGAAACGCCGGCGATGAAAAATCGCTTTTAACATAAGATCCTTCTCAGAGTTTATCATCGAGCGCAGCGAATGACTCAGGATGGCATTTGGATGCCTTCTCCATGTGCTCAACACTTTGCTGAATTTTACCATTATTGATTTTCAGTTGACAGACAGATTGATGCCGCCGTTCGAAATCCATGCAAAAAATTTTCGGCCGGGCCGAAATATGAAATCAAAAAAACCTTGCCCCCGCGTTGACTAAAGATAAATCGTTCCTAAATTTTCAGAAGGCAAAGAACCCTTTATCCCTTTATCAATAAACCAATCTTCGTCCGTCATTTAAAACGGTTTCACGATTCCCCTTAACGGTACCCTCAAGAAAGGAGATAAATCATGCAAGAAAGCACCTACAAGGTTATTGAGTTGATTGGCGTCAGCAAAGTTTCCTGGGAAGATGCGGCCAAGAGCGCCATCGAAATCGCCACCAAAACGCTCAAAGAAATGAGGATTGCGGAAGTCGTCAAGATGGACCTGACCATCGAGGATGATAAGGTCGCCACGTACCGTACCCGGTTGACGGCGTCTTTCAAATATCTCGGCGATTGATGATTTTCCATTTTTCGTGACAGGCGGACCGGCCGAAAGTCATGAAACCTGTCACAGGAACGGAGGAAACCGAATATAAAACAAGCCGCCCGCTGGGAGCTCATACGAGGAGAACCTCTTCGCCGGCGGTTTTACAAAGCACAAAGCAACGGCAAGCAAGGCATGACGGAAGATTGGTTTATTGATAAAGGGGTCAAATCTTTAATCTTGACATTTACAATCTGTTGTGTTGATGATTGACTTCACCTACAAAGTCACAGGGGTGTGATAGTCTTTTGAGCTGAGGATCAACACGCCAAATCTTTGTTTTTTGACAGAGCTTTGTTCATACGCAAACCGACCCCGATCTGCTTTATCCGAATTTCAGGCTTAATATGGAGGGAAAATACCTGTCAAAGATAATCCTTGCTATTTATGAATAATACCTGTAAGGACATTCGCGATGATCACGATAGTTATTTACCTTCCTTCCTTTCTACTTCAGAAATTTCGGCAGGAAAATCCGGCTAATCGTAACCGAACCCACTCTTAGCGGCGTTTTGCGGACTGTTTTCAAATCCCAATCATGGCACAGAGGCATGCGGTGGTGTGTTTTTGGCAACTGCAACGCATAGACCAGGGTTCATATGTCACAAATACTGAAAAAAAAGGAAAAAATTATGAGTTTTGAGAAGTTTGAGTTAAATGCGAAAATATT
>JAGVTI010000173.1 GCA_019136935.1 Deltaproteobacteria bacterium | reverse complement strand
ATAAATCGAAAAGGACTTCATTATTTAAACAGATAAACAGAACGGTGTGTTTATGACCATATCGACATACCAGGTGGACAACGTCATCAAGGCCTATAACAAGCAAAACAAGCTGGGAGGGCGTTCGTCCGCTTTACAGGACGTGCAAAAAGAGGAACCGTACGTGGACAGGGTGTCCCTGTCCACCCACGTGGATAAAAAGGAAGCGTACAAGAAAATTTCCTACAGCCTGCTGGATATCATCTTGAAGAACAGGCGGTAGTCTTTTGTTTTCCCATCACGCCGAAAAAATGGAGGGATGTCATGTGCGGGCCGGTTGCCCGCCGTGTGGATCAGGAGGGAAGGATGCCGCAACCGGCCATAACGGGGGGATTCGAGTCGTTAAGAAAGAAGATCCTCATCGTCGATGACGATACCGGTCTGAGGCAATTGATTGTAGAAGGCCTGTCTAATTCCGATTACGATATCGCGGAGGCTGAAAGCGGTACGGAGGCGATCCGCAAAATCGGGGAACAGGCCTATGACCTGGTCATCACGGACATGATGATGCCGGGTATGAGCGGGATGGAGCTGCTGACCCGGATTCGGGAAGTCGAACCGGAAACGGCGGTATTGGTCATTACGGCTTATCCTGCAACGCACCTGGCCGTCACGGCCATGAAGAAGGGGGCCGTCGATTTTCTTGCCAAGCCTTTCGATATCGACACCCTTCTTTTCAAGATCGACGTTTCTCTTCAGGAAACCGCCATTTCCAAGAACGGCGTTCAGGCGCGGGGCGCCGAACCCATCCAGCTTGTCAATAAGAAAGAGGAACTTTCCCTTAAAAGTTATATTTATGAAAACATCGAAAACGCGTCCGGAGGGAACGACCAGATATTCCAGAAGATCGTGGATATGTCCATGCAGGTCGTCGATGGCGAAAGCGGCGCTCTCCTGCTTTACGACGAGGATGAAAAGCTGTTTCATCCCCAGGTGATCAAAAGCGGCGACGTCCAGGATTACCTCGATAAAAAGCTGCCTTTTTTGACGAAACTGTTTCTCGAGGTGGTGGAAAAACGGGAGGCGGTGGTCGCCAAAAGCGGCGAAAAAGGGGAATTCCTGCCGACCGTTATTTGTGCCCCTCTGATGATCCGCAACCGGGTGTTCGGCGTTCTGACGGTTAAAAAGGACAGCCGGGGACCGGGGGTCAGCCGGAACGACCTGCGGCATATTCAGAGCCTGACGAACAGGGCGTCGTTGAATCTGGAAAACAAGGTTCTTTACGAGAGCCTCTATATCAACCTGATCGAAACCTTCAAATCGCTCGTGGCGTCCATCCAGCTTCGCGATCACTACACGGAAGAACATTCCTATCGCGTCATGGAATTGTCGCTGGCGGTCGCGGACGCCATGGGCTGCCGGGAAAGCGAGCTGGAATCCCTGAAAATAGCCGCGATTCTTCATGACATCGGAAAGATCGCCATCCCGGACAGCGTCCTGTTGAAGCCCGGCCGGCTGTCCGATGACGAGTATGCGATTATCAAGACGCACCCGGCAATCGGGGACAGCATTCTGCAGTTCATGGTCATCTTCGGGAATGAACGCAACATCATCCTGCACCATCACGAACGCTGGGACGGGCGGGGTTACCCGGACGGCTTGGCGGGGGAGGACATTCCCCTGCTGTCGAGAATACTGTGTGCCGTCGATGCCTATGACGCCATGACCAATACGCGCCCCTACCGGGAAGCCATGAAGGTAGAGGACGCCGTCGTCGAACTGCTCAGGAACCGCAATACCCAGTTTGACGAAAAGGTGGTCGATTGCCTGGTCAAACTGGTGCTGCGGCAGTCCCGATGAAGCCGTAAAAAGTTAAGCGCTCCGGATGTCATCCCGGCTGCAAGTTCACATTCGCGCCGCCACCCTGAGCGAGGCGTTTCCCCGTTTGTCCCGAACGGCATCCGGTCTGTGGCATGAATCTTGTTTGTAAAATATCCGGATACCCGATATGACCTCGTACCCGGAAGGATCAGCCATGAGTATACAGCCGGAAAACAACCTCCATTTTCATCCTCGATGGATTTCCCGCGGCAATGCACGATCCGCGGACGATTTGCCGCAATTGCCCGGTTCGGGGGAGGCCGGTGCCTTCTCCCGTATTCTGAAAGAACTGGCGGCGTCTCCGTCCGTTCCAACGCAGGCCTCTTCGGGGGAGGAGGTTCCCCTGGACAAGGAGAAACTCCTGCAGCTGGTTCAGTGGATCCATATCAGGATGAATGAACGGCTGCTCCAATCCGCCGGAGATGGCGGGATGGACGTGTCCTATCGTTGGAAATTTGACGGTTTCCCGGGGAATCCCGCCATGTGGGAAAATACTTCCCTGAAAGAGACAGGAAATCCGGGGGCCGCTGGGCGATCCCCCGGGGAAATTTCCCCGTCGTCTGTGCGGTATGAGGAAATCATCCGGAAAGCGGCGGCGGCCAACGACGTCGATCCCGACCTGATCAGGGGGGTCATCCAGGTGGAGAGCGGTTTCAATGCTTCAGCCCGTTCTCCCAAGGGAGCGATGGGGTTGATGCAGTTGATGCCCGGGACGGCCCGGGAATTGGGGGTAAGCGATCCCTATGATCCCGAGGCCAATGTCATGGGGGGCACGCGCTACCTGAAAAAGCTCCTGAACCGCTATGACGGCAACGTTTCCCTCGCCCTGGCGGCTTATAACTGGGGAATGGGGAATCTGGAAAGCCGTCGCGACCGGATGCCCGAGGAAACCCGGAACTACATCAGCCGGATCACCCGGCTCTATGACGGGCAAAAGCGGCATATCTCCTGATCTTTCCCGGAAATTTCTTCCACGGTTTCGGATGGCGTCCGGTGTTTCGATTCTTCGCGCGACCGCGCCCTCCGGTTGCGATGGTGTCCGGAAACCAATTTCCCCTCACGGTCGGTTTAAAAAAGCTGACTTTCTCCGCCTGCCGTTATATAAAGTAACCGTGTTTCAACGGTGATGAAGCCGTAAAAAGTTGCAAGGAACGTCTGTTTTGCCGTTCCGGTTTCCATGGTTGTCATCCCGAGGCGCCAACCGCCGTTGTCATCCTGAGATGCCAACCACCGTTGTCATCCTGAGGCGCCAACCGCCGTTGTCATCCTGAGATGCCAACCACCGTTGTCATCCTGAGATGCCAACCACCGTTGTCATCCTGAGGCGCCAACCGCCGTTGTCATCCTGAGCGCAGCGAAGGATCTTGTTCTTATCCCGATTGCCCAAGTAATCATTCTATTTCGAAGAAGGACGGTTCAACAAGCCATGACAAAGATACTCATCGTTTACCATAGCCAGACGGGACATACGGAGAAAATGGCGGAGGCGGTTTTCGAAGGGGCCTCGTCGATCGAAGGGGTGGAGGTCGTGATGAAGAGGGCCGCCGCCGCGACGGCGGAGGATCTCCTGTGGGCCGACGGCATAGCCATCGGTTCCCCCGAGAATTTCGGCTACCTCTCCGGGATGATCAAGGATTTTTTCGACCGGACGTTTTATGCCGTGGAAAACAAGGTTTTCCGGAAGCCCTATGTCGTTTTCATCAGCGCGGGAAATGACGGAACGGGGGCCCTCCGGGCCATCGAGCGGATCGCCCTGGGATATAAATTCAAAAAGGTCTACGAACCCGTGATTGCCAGGGGGGACATCAAACCCGACGATCTGGAAAAATGCCGCGAGCTGGGAGGCGTGTTGTCCGGCGGCTGCCGGATGGGTATTTACTGAGCCGGATTCGAACCGGTTGTTCTAAGTGTCTGAAAGAAAAGTTGTTTTATCATGTGTAACGTGGTATGGGATCGCCGTTTGGGGGACCTGAGTCTCACCGGCGGCAAGCCCGCCGGGCGTGAGGGGAATCGCCCCGGAACGGACTGAATCGCGTTGCGGTTTTCGCCGGGCCGGGGCGATTCCGTGGTGAAAGGGGAGAAGGTTTAAAAAATCGTCCAACCGGGGGAAAAATGAAACGACGGGAAGACACGAAAGAACAGGGAGCGACAAAAGCGCAACTTTTCGATGAACTGGCCGGTATGGGGAGAAAACTGGCCGAAATGGAACAGTGCGTACGTCGGAAAGACGGCCTTAAACGGGAGATCGAAAGTCTCCGGAATCACGTGGAGCGCATTCTCGGCGCGACCGGACCTCCGGAAAACAACGCCGGGGAGGACCGCCATTTAAGCGTTGCCGGGCCGAACCGGGAGGTTTCCCCCGATTCCTCGACGGAGGAAGGGGCCGACGGGGACAATGGAACCCGCTACCGGGAAATGTTCGACCACCTCGGCAGCGGTGTGGCCGTCATGGCGCCGATCCCGGATCAACAGGATTTCCTGCTGACCGATTTCAACCGGGCGGCGGAAAGGATCGCGCGCGTCCGCCGGGAAGACGTCATCGGCTGGGATGTCCTGAGCGTTTTCCCGCAACTGCGCAAAACGGGTCTTATCGAAGTCCTCCGGCGTGTTCACCGGACGGGGGAAGCCGAGTACATTCCTGCAACCCATTACCGCGACGGTATCCGGGAAGGGTGGCACGAAACCCGCGTTTACCGCCTTCCCTCCGGCGAAGTGGTTTCCATCTTCGATAATGTGACCCAGCGGGTCCGGTTCGAACGGGAACTTCAGATCCGCAACGAAATCGCCCAGGCCTTCCTGCTGCATCCGGGGGAGGAGGTTTATACCCGCCTGGTTCGGATCATCCTGGATTTTCTCGAGAGCCGCGACGGTTTCCTGGGTTACCTGGAGACCGACGGCAGCCTGGTCGTTCACGCGATGCAGGAGAGCGTTCTGATCAACCGCCGCCTCGGCGGGGTTGCCTTTTCTCCCGGAACCTGGTCGGGACCGTGGGGGAAAGCGCTTCAAGAGGGCAAAACCTGCCTGGCCAACACGCCTTTCGCCGTTTCCGAGGGTCATGTTCCGATCGACCGGGCATTGGCCGTGCCGATGGCCCTGCAGGGGAGGCTGGTCGGTGTGCTGGTCGCGGCGAACAGGGCGAGGGATTATTCGGACACGGATCGCCGGAGCCTGGAAAACCTTGCGGACTTCATCGTCCCGCTTCTGGCTGCCCGCCTCGATTTCTGTCGGGAGGAACGGGAAAAGCAGGTTCTCCTGAAATCCATTGCACGATCGGAACGCCTCCTGCGGGATATCGCCGAATTTCTGCCGGATGCAACCTTTGCCATCGACCTGGAGGGGAAGGTGATCCTCTGGAACCGGGCGATGGAAGAGCTGACGGATATCCGCAGCGACGACATGCTCGGGAAGGGAAATTATGAATACGCCCTGCCCTTATACGGCGTGCGCCGGCCCCTGCTGACCGATCTGGTTCTTCATCCCGGTTTGGCGCAGAACCAATACGACCGCTGTGTCAACCGGGACGGCTGCCTCCTGGTGGAAACGGGCGTCCCGGGACCCCGGGGCCGGGGGCGGTGGTTATGGGCCAAGGCCGGGCCTTTATGCGACAGCGACGGGAAGGTTTACGGCGCCATTGAATCCATCCGGGACATCACGGATCGTCGGCGCATGGAAGAGGCGCTCCGGGAGAGCGAGGAACGGTTTCACCTCCTGGCGGAAGAGCTGCCCGTCGGCATTTCTCTCATGGATTCGGGCCGGCGATTCGAGTACTTCAATGCCCGCTTTACGGAAATTTTCGGCTACACCCTCGGGGAAATTCCGACCAAGGACGACTGGTTCGAAAAAATATATCCCGACGGGGAATACCGGGAGAAGATCCGGACCCTCTGGAAGCATCACCACTACGAAAAGCCCGTGCCGGGAAATGTCATGGACGGAACGGTGACGGTCCGGTGCAAGGACGGGGCGGATAAAATCATCCGCATCCATTCCGTTTACATGACCGACGGCAGGTATCTCCAGACCTGCCAGGATATGACCCACCAGAGGAAACTGGAGGAACGGCTCATCCAGGCACAGAAGATGGAGGCCATCGGGACCCTGGCCGGGGGGATTGCCCACGACTTCAATAACATTCTCATGGGAATCCAGGGATATGCGTCGCTCATGCTGTTCACCCTGGAGCGGTCCAACCCGTGTTACGAACGGCTGAAGGGAATCGAGAGCCAGGTTGTCAGCGGCGCGAACCTGACGAGGCAGCTCCTCGGTTTTGCCCGGGGAGGAAAATACGAAGTCAAACCGACCGATTTGAACCATCTTGTCGACAAGACGGCGGACATGTTCAGCAGGACGAGAAAGGAAATCGTCATCCACAGGAAATTCGCTTCCGATCTTTGGAATGCGGAGGTGGATCGGGGACAGATAGAGCAGGTGCTCCTCAATCTTTACCTGAATGCCTGGCAGGCCATGCCGGGAGGAGGGGAACTGGACCTGGTGACGGCCAATGTCAAGCTGGATCCGCTCTATGCCAAGGCGAACGATGTGGCGCCGGGGGACTATGTGAAGCTTTCCGTGACCGATACGGGTGTCGGCATGGATGAAAGAACCCGCCAGAGGATCTTCGAACCCTTCTTTACGACCAGGGAGATGGGGCGGGGAACGGGCCTGGGTTTGGCGACCGTTTTCGGAATTGTCCGGGGCCACGGGGGGATGATCAATGTTTACAGCGAAAAAGGGAAAGGCTCGACATTCAATCTCTACCTGCCCGCCTCACGGATGGCGTTGAAAGCCGAGAAAGCGCAGTCCCGGACCGTTCTCCGGGGCACGGAAACCCTGCTGGTCGTCGATGACGAACCGACGATTCTCGATGTGACGGGCGATCTCCTGCAGACGCTGGGCTACCGGGTTTTCCGGGCGGCGGGCGGTCGGGAGGCCCTGGAAATCTACCAGGCGCATCGGGATGAAATCGACCTGGTCATCCTGGATATGATCATGCCGGGCCGAAGCGGCGGAGAAACCTTTGAAGACCTCAAGCGGATCAATCCGCGGGTCAAGGCCATTCTCTCCAGCGGTTACAGCTTGAACGGTGAGGCCAAGACGATCCTGAACCGGGGCGTCAAGGCCTTTATTCAAAAACCCTTCATGATGGACCAGGTTTCCATGACGATCCGTGAGGTTCTGGATGCCGAAGAGGATTAGTTTTTTTCAACAATGGTTTCACTTGTCCCAAAGGAGGTGCCGATGATGAGGAAACGCGTGTTATCCTGCCTGGCGGGAGGACTTCTTTGCCTTTTACCCGCTTGGTCTTACGCCCTGTCGCCGGAGGAGGTCGTCAAGCTGAAAAAAGCGGGGGTGGAGGAAAAAACGATCCGGATGATGATCGCCCAGGAAATGGAGGCGGCGAACCGCAATCCCTACGATTCGCTGGGAACCCGCGAAATCAGGGATCGGGACGGGAACACGGTTGTCATTTATTCAACCGGACGGCCTGCCGGAAGCAATCTTGACCGGGAGGAACAGGAAAAGCTGGACCGGGCCTGGGAAATGCTGCAAAACATGGTGATCGAAGTGAAATAGAGGCTTGGAATCCGTGGATGAAAGGAGCCGGGGGTTACAAAAAGGCGTCGAAATGCATGATTGTGTTTTTGAAAAGGGCGGGCCGGTTTCGTTGACAGGCTCCCATGAGAACACTATTTTAAATTGTTGGTTACGGCTTGCCGGAAACGGGTGGCGGGTTCACCCGGATGCCGCTTTTGTCCGGCCGGTCAAATGGTGTTGAACTCGTAAGAAGTCCTTTTGCGGGTTCGTCAAGCGTGGATCCATTGTCTGATCCGTTTTCGAGGAGGGTTCCAGGGAAAACGGCTGCCTTGCAGAGTGGACAGGTCATTCAACGCGTTTTTCTGCATCTGCTCTGAAACCAGCCGCAATCAATCAGGTCCATTCCGTTTCAAGATTCCGCAATCCAAGAAAGGAGTCCGTCATGCCGCTGCGTAAATTGAGGGAGTTCCTGGATAATCAGGGGATCAAGTATGTCACGATCAGGCATTCCACCGCCTATACGGCGCAGGAAATCGCCGAATCCGCCCATCTCCCGGGAAAAGAGATGGCGAAGACCGTCATGGTCAAGATTGACGGGAAAATGGCGATGATTGTTCTGCCGGCGACCCGGCACGTGGATTTCGATCTCCTGAAGGCCGTCGTGTCGTCGAAGAATGTCGTCCTGGCGGATGAATCCGAATTCAAAGACAGGTTTCCGGACTGCGAAATCGGCGCCATGCCTCCTTTCGGCAATCTCTATGACATGGATGTCTACGTGGAAAAGAGCCTGGCCGATGATGAGTACATCTGTTTCAACGCGGGATCCCATACGGAGCTGTTCCGCCTGGCTTACCGGGATTACGAGAGGCTGGTCAACCCGAGGCCGGCCAGGTTTGCCGCCGAAACGTACTGATTTTCCGGAACGGAAATGTTGGTGTCGGAAAAGAGTTCATTCAACGCCATGAAAAGAAGAAGGAGAGGGATTTTATGCCGATATTCATGATGTTCGGGAAATATACCCAGGATTCTTTGAAGGGGGTATCCCCGGAACGAACCAGGAAAGCCGTTAAAATCATCGAGAAAAACGGGGGAAAGGTTGTCTCCATGTACGCCGTCCTGGGGGAACACGACCTGGTTTTTACCCTGGATTTCCCCGATGCGGATTCCTTCACCACGTCGCCGGTGGTGGACGTCGAACAGTTCGACCGGCTGATGTCCGAGATCGAAAACATTTAGCCGTTGCGGTATATTCCGCCCCGCGGCTGATTTCTCAACCGGACCTTCGGAGTCGCCGCTTTTATCCGCGCCGCAAGGTCCGCCGGGGGGAGAATTGTATCATTTGATGCTGCAAAATATCTGTAAAATCGTGCCTTTCCTGCTTATGTCCCATTGCCGAAAAGGGAGCCCTATCGAAAACAGCGGCTCCCGGTATCGCCTGGGGAAAATCGAACCGTCTTACAGCTGTGAAATCAATGCCGTCGGGCACTGCAATATGACATGCCTGGACTGCAATCACGCGTCTCCGGTCTGTAAACCGTCATGGGCCGATCCGTCGGAAGTATACCGGGATTTGTACGCCCTGTCCCGTTCATACCGGGCTGAATACGTCAAAATAGTGGGGGGAGAGCCTTTGCTGCATCCGGACCTGGCGGCATTGGCAAAGGCGGTTCGTCGAAGCCGGATCGGCCGCCGGTTGATGTTACTGACAAATGGCCTCCTTCTGGAAAAGTTTGCAGACAACATACTGAAATCATTTGATTTAATTGAAATATCCGTGTACCCGAATACCCAAATGGATGCCGATGCGGTCTCTCTTTTACGGGCAAGGATGAAAGCCCTCAAAGTTGAAATCAATATGAAATCTTATGAAAATTTTCGCATGACCTTTGCCTTGCAGGGGACCTCCGACGAGTTCCTGGTTCAGAGAATTTACGATACCTGTAAAATGGCTCACCGCTGGGATTGTCATTCCATCGATCACGGTTTCGTCTACAAATGCGCACAGGCCGGGGCCATCGCACAAATGCTCGACGGATGCACGATTAAACCGGGAGCCGACGGCATTCAAATCAGCCGAGGGGCTGGTTTTCTCGACACGCTGATCGGGTATTTCCGTTCGACATCGCCCCTTAATGCTTGCCGGTACTGTCTCGGCCTGGTGGGGAAGAGCCGTCCCCATCAAACGGTTCCGCGGGGGGAGTGGCTATCCCTTCACAACGTTACAACGGAGGAACTCATCGATTATGAAAAGTTGTATCAAGCGGAAAATGAGAAGGCCTTCGACGAGGCATCGGGCCGGCTCATGAGCTGATGGGTGCGAAACACCGGCAAGACGATCCGTTCATCCTCCGCCGTTTGATGTACTTCCCATACGTCTTGTGGATCTTTTCCTTGGATGTTGATGTTGGTTGACAAGGTCCTCTTTCTTCCGTTATAAAACTCATGTTCAGCATTCTGGAATACGGGAAAGGGATGATCGGGATGATTTCCCCCTGGACCGCTGTGAATGACGGTGGGATAAAAAAGGAATGTTTTGTAGAAACAATATTTTGACAAGCCGGTTGTGGTATCCGGTTTCGCACCGTTGGAATGGTTCAAAAAATCCAGTATGATGGGGTTGAGAATAGCATGATGGAAAATGGTGAGCGTTTCAAGATCAACGAGCCGAATGTCGTTCATGAAAACATCGATGGGGAAACGGTTGTCCTGAACCTCGATACGGGTAACTATTACAGCCTCGTGGGAGTCGGAGCCGAGATCTGGGAGTTCATCCTTAAGGGGATGACTGGAGCGGAGATATTGGGGATGATCCGGCAGTCCTATGAATTTCCGTCAGGTGACGAGGAAAATGCGGTTCACTCATTTCTGGAAGAATTACGGCAGGAGGGTCTCATTGCTGCCCATGATGGGGATGAGACGGCGGGCGTGCAGGAGGCGTTCTTGGCTGAAAAAAAACCGGGAGGAGCCAAAGCGGCTTTCCATCTGCCTGTCCTGAACAAATACACGGATATGCAGGACTTGCTGGTCCTTGACCCGATCCATGAGGTCGATGCCACCGGATGGCCGTCAACCAAAGTTGAAAAGTAATTGGCCCGGCAATTTTGTCGTGGGAGGACGTTCGGCTTCCGACGTTGCAGCCGCAAATGCCGGGGAGTTTTCCCCTCCCCTTTTGCCACGGGGTTTTTACCCTCACATCGAATAAGTTGACCGATCTTCAGTATTACAGTTTTCCGACGCCGGATCAGGAACTGCTCCTGAAAGCGGCTCTCATGCACGGTGATGAAGCCGTTTCCGCCTGGAAGAAATGGCAATCCAGGATGGATATGGAGAGAGAGCTCGATCAAGGCTCGTTCCGTTTGCTACCCCTTCTTTATACCAATCTGCGGCAACAGGGGGTGGATGAACCCGGCATGGGGAAACTCAAGGGTGTCTATCGTCAGTCCTGGAGTAAAAATCAGACCCTGTTTCACGAAATAGCTCGGGTTGTCAAACGGCTTCAGTCGGCTGGGATCAGAACGATGCTTCTCAAGGGCGCTCCCCTTTCGCTGCTTTACTATCAGAACAACGGTGCCCGGCCTATGGCTGACATCGATGTCCTTGTTCCCCGGAAAGAGGCGACGTCGGCATGCCGGTTGCTGGATGAGGAGGGATGGCATTCACTCCTGCCCCTGACGGAAATGGACCTGCAATACGGACATGCCATTCAACTGGAAAACAGCGCCGGCAGGGAATTCGATCTTCACTGGAGGCCCTTCAGCGGGTGTTGCGATGCCCACGACAACGATTTCTGGGAGGGTGCGGTTGATGTCGTCATGGGGGATGTGACGGCTTTGGCGCCCGATCCCACCCACATGCTGTTCCATGTGATCATTCATGGCGTACCCGGGAATCCGGTGCCCCCGATCCGCTGGATTGCCGACGCGGTATCCCTGGTCAGAACACCGG